>JAMOOR010000276.1 GCA_027065235.1 Thermotogaceae bacterium
AGAGGAAGCAACGAGTGCGATGGCAGAGGGATACATAGCCGGCTACACGATAGCACAGGATATAACGAAGAAGGATCTTTCAAAGGAGATAGAAAAATACAAAGAAGAGCTTGCAGACCTTAGAAGGGGACCTTTTGGAGAGAAGATAAGAAAAGGTTTGAAGAAAATGGGAATAATCATGCCAGAGGGTGGATACAGACAGGAGAGGCAAGAGGACTTCGGACCTGTCGGGAAGCTCCGCGCTGTGATGGAATGCCACCAAAACATTCCATGTAATCCGTGTGAAGCCGTTTGTCCAACTGATGCAATAGATATGGGTGGTAACATAAATGGAATTCCTCATATAAACTACGAAAAATGCGTCGGATGTGCAATGTGTGTTATGAAATGTCCCGGACTTGCCATATTTATGGTGCAGGAGTTTGACGAATATTCCGTGGTTGGAATACCCTATGAATTTGAACCGCTGCCAGAAAAGGGGCAAAAAGTTATCCTCATGGACAGAGACGGAAAAGAAGTCGGAGAAGGCGTTGTCCATAGGGTTATGAAAAACAAGAAGGAAAAAACTCATGTTGTCTTTGTTGCCATGGAAAGAGGCCTTGAAAAGACGGTAAGACACTTCCGCCTTCCAACACCAGAAGAGGAAGAGATAGTTTGCCGCTGCGAGGAAGTTACAAAGAAAGATGTCGAAAGGGCAATTGAGATGGGCTTTACAGATTTTGAAGAGCTAAGAAGATACCTAAGAATAGGTATGGGACCTTGTGGTGGAAGAACATGTAGGCTATTGGCAGCCGGAATAATGGCAAGAAAGCTTGGAAAGAGCATAGAGGAGATATCACCGATGACGCTCCGCCCGCCATCAATTCCTCTTCCATTCTCCGCCATATTGAGAGGTGATGAGAAGTGAAAACATACAAAATCTGCATCATAGGTGGAGGGATCGTTGGATCCTCTATAGCCTATCACCTTGCAAAGTTTGGAGAAAAGAATGTAGCAGTTTTTGAAAAAAATTACATCTCATCCGGAGCTACTGGAAGATGTGGTGGAGGGATACGCCAGCAATGGAGTGCAAGGATGAACGTGCGCCTTGCTATGAGAAGCGTAAAGCTCTTTGAAAGATTCAAGGAAGATACTGGCTTTGACATAGAGTACAAACAAGGTGGATACCTTCTCATGGCATACTCTGACGATGAGGCTGCAAGATTCGAGAAAAATGTAAAGATGCAAAAAGAAGAAGGGCTTGAAGTTGAGATCTTATCACCAAAGATGGTAAAAGAAAGGTACCCTTACATAAACACAGAAGGAATCGTTCTTGCAACATTTGGACCTACAGATGGGCACGCGAATCCCCATCTTGCAAATTTCGGGTACATCTTTGCTGCAAAAAGGATGGGAGTAGACGTTTACACCCATACAGAGGTTGAGGATATAGACGTTGTAAATAAAAAAGTGGTGGGAATAAAGACAACGGCAGGGTACTTTAAGTGTGAAACTGTTGTGAACGCAGCAGGAGGATGGTCAAAAGAAGTAGGAAAGATGGTGGGGATAGAGTTTCCAACAACAAGCTATCGCCATCAGGTCTTTGTCACAGAACCCCTTGAGGATTTCTTCCCATTTATGGCTATATCTTTTGACGGAAACTTCTACATGCGCCAGACAAAACATGGGCAGTTCATAATGGGAATGGGAGATCCGAATGAAAAGCCAGGTGTGAACCGCGATGTATCTTTCCATTTTGAGAAAGAAATGGCGAAAAAGATGGTAAAGATCTTTCCATTCCTTGAAAACACAAGGATAATTCGCCACTGGGCAGGATGCTACAACATGTCACCAGATGCTCAGCCTATAATAGGATGCTCCAAGGATGTGGACGGCTTCTGCTACGCCATAGGATTCTCAGGGCATGGTTTCATGCTTGCTCCAGCTGTTGGAGAGGCGATAGCGCAGAAAATACTCTTTGGAAGGTCAGAAGAGGTGGAGATAGATTACCTCGATATGGACAGGTTCAAAGGGAAGAAATTTGAAGTTGAAGGAAATGTGGTGTGAATAATTACAAATAAAATAATGGCCCCATATCGGGGCCATTCATCTAACAGATTAATACATTTTCTAGGTTAACCTCTTAAATGTTTCTACAAATTTTTCTACTTCATCAACTATGACCGCATCGATCAAATCTTCGTGCTTCTTTACAAAATCGACATCGTTTGTATTCCACAGAAAAATTTCTATACCTTCGTCTTTTAGAAATTTAAGAAAACTCCTTACTTGTTTTTCACCAAAGATATCAAAAGCATCCTTTGGAATATGTACCGAATGTGGCTTGTGAAGTATAAGTTCCTCAAGGAGTTTCTGAGCATCAAAATCTTTCTGCTCCTCGCCTAGCAAAAAAGCAAAGTCCTGTTCAGGGAATTGTCTCATTAACTCTTTTATAAGTTCATGATCAAATGACGAGAATACAGCTCTTTCCACCATTTTTCTCTTCAAGATTTCGCATACAGCTCTTCCAGCAGCTTTTCTATCTTTTATTTCAACTATAACCAATCCATCTTCAGGTATTACATCCAGAACTTCTTCAAATGTAGGAACTTTCTCGCCTTCAAATTCATATTTTCTCAATTCATTAAAAGTCACTTCATCAAAATCTTTTTCAACTCCAAATATCCTTTTTAAATCATCATCGTGGAATATTATTAGCTTCCCGTCCTTTGTTGTTCTGACATCAAGTTCTATACCATCTGCACCAAACTCGAAGGCTTTTTTAAATGACAGTAATGTATTCTCAGGATACTTAGCATCATAACCTCTGTGACCGTAAATCTTCATAAAAACACCTCCTGAACGTTTTTATAAATCCTTTCTGCAACCTCTTCTATTGGTATCTGAAGAACCTCTGCGATCTTTTCAAGTATAAACCGTATATAGGATGGCTCGTTTCTTCTGCCTCTGAACTTTTGCGGAGGAAGATAAGGACAATCTGTTTCCGTAAGAATATTATCTACTCCAACGACTCTAACGGCTTCTCTTAATCTATCGTTTTTCGGGTATGTAACGGGTCCACCTATTCCAAGGAAAAAACCCAGTTTGACAAACTTTAAAGCCCATTCAGAATTTGCAGAAAATGCGTGTATAACGCCAGGTGGGTCGGGGAGTTCTGAGTTTTTGAGAATCTCATATGCATCTTCGTAAGCATCCCTTATATGAACAACTATCGGCTTTCCAAGAGCGGTTGCAAGATCTATTTGAGATTGAAACAGCTCTTTCTGAATTTCCTTTGGAGATAAGTTTCTATAATAATCAAGCCCAATTTCCCCTATGGCCCGAACATTCTCATCATTTGCAAGTTCCATAAGTTTTTGCAGGAAATCTTGTGGAGCATCTTTTGTCTCATGGGGATGTATACCGACAGCAGCGTAGAAACCAAACCTTTTCGCATATTCCAAAGCTTTTTTAGAATCCTCAATATCCACGCCTATGTTAAGTAAAAACACCCCTCCGTTCTCTTTAAACCTTTTTATAATATCCTCAAGGTCATTTCTACATCTTGGAAAATGGATATGAGCATGTGTATCGACTATCTTCAATTTCTGATTCCTCCCATAGTTTCCTTTTTTATCTTCTATCTCTTCATCTTTTCCATCATGTATCTCACTATAACCTGAATAGCCTTTTCATTGAAACCTCCTTTGGGAATAATTATATCCGCATTTTTCTTAGTTGGTTCAACGTAAGCATCATGCATTGGTTTAACGGTGGACAAGTACTGCTCCATAACTGAGGACACATTTCTACCTCTTTCTTCTATATCCCTTTTGAGTCTCCTTATAAACCTTATATCACCTTCTGCATCAACGTATATTGCTAAATCATAAAGCTTTAACAAATTCTCGTAATAGAGCGCAAATATACCCTCGACTATCAAAAAATGCTTTGGAGAAAGTTTTATGGTTTCTTTTTCTCTCGTATAGGTAGAAAAACTGTATGTGGGAACATCGATTGTCTCTCCATTAAGAAGCTTCTTTAAGTGCTCCTCCAAAAGTTCATGTTCAATCATATCTGGATGATCGTAATTTTGCTTTTTTCTTTCTTCCATAGGAAGGTGCGACATGTCTCTATAGTAATTATCCATGGGAAGGATAGAGCAATTTTCTTCTCCCAGAAGTTCCACAATTCTTTTAGCAACCGTTGTTTTTCCAGAACCTGTTCCTCCACCTATACCTATTATGTACATCTCTTTCCCCTCACTTCGTTCTGTAAAGTCTATCTCCCGCATCTCCAAGTCCAGGGATTATATAACCGTGATCGTTTAACCTGTCATCAAGCGCTGCTGTATATATATCAACGCATGGATGGGCTTCTTGGAGTGCTTTAACACCTTCAGGAGCAGCGATTAAAGAGATAAGTGTTATCTCCTTTCCACCGTTTTCTTTTATTATATCTATAGCCTTAATGGCACTTACACCAGTTGCAAGCATGGGATCAGTGACAAATATAATGGAATTCTCATCAAGCTTTGGAAGTTTGGCGTAATACTCTACAGCTTCAAGAGTTTCTGGATCTCTATATATCCCTATATGGCCAACTGATGCATTAGGAAGAAGTTCCAATATCCCGTCCGCCATTCCCAAGCCTGCTCTTAGTATAGGCACGATAACTATGCTGTTGTCATCAAAATAATATCCAGTGGTTTTTGTTATCGGCGTTTCCACCTCTTTTTTATAAACAGGTACCCTCCTTGTTGCTTCATAGGCTATTAGAAGCGTTATTTCCTTCAAAAGCTCTCTGAACTCCTTAGGCCCGGTTCCCTTATCCCTCATTATTGTTATCTTATGTTTTATAAGCGGGTGATCGACAACAACCAATTTTCCCATACTCTCTCCCCCTTATCTATAGTCAAAAAAATAAGGGGCATTACGCCCCTTATTGGTTTCATTAAAGAATATAAACCTTGTTAAGTTTCATGCCAAGAACTTTTTTTGATTTTAATAAACTCACTTGAATTTTCCTCCCCTGTTAATTTATACAATCTCTATGTATATTACCATCAGAGTCTATCAAAATCTATATATTTTGAGTAAAGCGGGAATTTCTCACAAAGCTGTTTTACCTCATCTTCTACCTCTTTCCTAACATCTTCAGGCAAGTTTCCTTTCTTGTCCTGAACATTAGTAAGAACCCTATCTATAAGCTGCGCTATCTTTTCCATCTGTTCTTCCTTCATTCCCCTTGTTGTAACAGCTGGAGTCCCTATCCTGATTCCAGATGTTGTAAACGGCGATCTCTTTTCACCAGGGACAGTGTTTTTATTAACCGTTATTCCGGATTTTTCCAGAGCTTTTTCTGCAGCTTTTCCTGTAACTTCCTTCACTCCATCCTTTGATTTTGACAAGTCAACTAAGAATAGGTGTGAATCTGTTCCTCCAGATACTATATGATAACCTCTCTTTGCCATGGCTTCTGCCAAAGCTTTTGCATTCTTAACTATCTGTTTTTGATATTCCTTGAACTCATCTGCGAGAGCTTCTTTGAACGCCACAGCTTTAGCGGCTATCACATGCATGAGAGGTCCACCTTGGATCCCCGGGAATATGGTCTTATCTATCTTTTGAGCGATTTCTTCATCATTGGTAAGAATCATTCCTCCCCTTGGTCCTCTGAGAGTTTTATGGGTTGTTGTAGTGACGACGTGGGCATATTCAAGAGGATTTGGATACACACCAGCCGCTACAAGTCCAGCAAAGTGGGCCATATCCACCATGAGATAGGCTCCTACTTCATCTGCTATTTCCCTAAATTTCTTAAAATCTATTATCCTTGCATAAGCGCTTCCACCAGCAACTATAACCTTCGGTCTGAATTGTTTTGCCAGCGCATGAACCTGATCATAATCTATCCACCCATCTTCATTAACTCCATATTGGACTACTCTAAATATCCTTCCGGAGAAGTTAACAGAAGCTCCGTGAGTAAGATGTCCTCCATTAGTCAACGCCATTCCCATTAAGACGTCACATGGCGACATGAGAGCAAGATAAACCCCCATATTCGCTTGAGATCCAGAATGAGGTTGCACGTTAACGTACTTCGCATTGAAGAGTTTTTTTGCTCTTTCTCTTGCAAGCTCCTCTGCTTTGTCTACCCAATGACACCCTCCATAATATCTCTTGCTTGGATAGCCTTCTGCATATTTGTTTGTAAGAACAGAGCCCATCGCTTCAAGAACAGCCAAAGATGCAAAGTTCTCAGAAGCAATGAGCTCTATTCCATACTCCTGCCTTTTTAATTCTCCAAGAAGTACTTCATAAAGTTCTGGATCTGTTTGTTTTACATGTTCCCACACAGTGTATCACCTCCAAAAAATTTTTATACTCAACACAAATTGTAGCACTGACTGTCACAAATCCAAAAAATGAGGGCTTCATCTGTTCTATATTGTAAATCCGTCTCTTTGTATAAGGGACGTTTTTTCTTTCAAATGCGTGATAAAATCCTAATAGACTTGCTATTCTCAAGGGGGGATAAAAGTGAAGTTTTATATTAAAGGTTCTGTGCCAAAGGATGTGGTGGACTTTTTTGAAATGATGGAAGGAATGCATAGTAGAGTAGATAATCCGGATGAAGCTGATGTTGTATTGTGCGAAGGAGATTGTGAGGAGAAAGATTCGATAACTCTTAACTTCCACGATGAAGATGTCTCTGTAAAAAAAGGCGGAATAGAAATAGCAAGTATAAAACTTTACAGAAACTACTTCACCTCTCTTTGGGGATTTGTCAAAGGTGTAGCTGAAGGAAAGACTTCAATCGTAAGCAGGTCATGGGCGAGAAAGATCGTGTCTGGAATATTGCAAGGAATGATAACTTTGATGGAGGTTGAGGACAAAGCAGGGTATTCTCATTCTCAAAGGGTGGCTCAGCTGTGTGTCAAGTTTGGAAAGTACCTTGGATTACCTGATGAAGAGCTTGAAAAACTCAAAGAGCATGCCATGCTTCACGATGTAGGAAAGATAGGAATAGAACAGCTTATGCTATATTCTCCAACAAGGATAAGAACCTTTGAAAATCTTCCCAGTGATCACACGATTTTAGGATCGATATACCTGTCATCAATGGAGCTTCTTTGGGATGTCATTCCAACGGTTCGTTACCATCACGAAAGATGGGACGGCAAGGGCTTTCCCGATGGCTTAAGGGGAGAAGAGATACCGCTTTTTGCAAGACTTGTTGCTATATGTAACTACTACGATAACTTGACGAATTTTGTTACCTCAGAATGGGAAGGCGGGCCAAAGACGAAAGAAGAGGCGCTGTCTATGATTGAGGAAGAAGCAGGAAGAATGTTCGATCCGAAATATGCTAAAAAGTTTGTGGAATTCATGAGAGGTGAAAGCTGAGTGGGCAAGATAAGAAAGGTAGAACTTGTAAAAACTGTATATACCATAAACGACAGATTTCCAGAAGATAGAAACGGAGATGTGGCGTTTGTTGGAAGGTCGAATGTTGGAAAATCGTCTCTTTTAAACACGCTCTTTGGAAGAAAACTTGCCCATGTTAGCAAACAACCGGGAAAGACAAGGTCTATAAACTTTTACCTTGTGAACTCTGAGTTTTACATGGTTGACCTTCCGGGATACGGCTATGCCAAGGTATCAAAAATGGAAAGGCAAAAGTGGGCAGAACTTGTCGACTATTACTTCAAAAAGAGATGGAGCTTGAAGATGGTATACCTTCTTATTGATGGAAGGCATGGCGTTCAAAAAAACGATGAAGCTTTGATTGAATGGATAAGAAATTATGAAGTTCCTTTCATAATCATCTTGACGAAGATGGACAAGGTTCTGAAGAAAGATAGGAAGAGGCGGGTGGAGGAAATAAAGAAACAACTTGAAAAATATGGTCAGTACATCGTTATTCCATATTCTGCCGTTACAAAAGAAGGGGTGGAGAAAATTCTAAATTCTATCTTTACTACAATGGGGGTGAAATAATGAGTAGATTAAA
>JAMOOR010000277.1 GCA_027065235.1 Thermotogaceae bacterium
AGGGGGATCTGGTTGAGGCTGCAAGAAAGTCTTCATTTATGAATGGTGTAGAAGACAAAGTAACATTCGTAAACGCTGATGTAAGAAATATAAAAGACGTTATAGATGCAGAGGGTTTTGATATGGTTATCTCAAACCCACCTCATCATCTTGGAAAGATCAGAAGCAACAGTCGGCATCGAGCGATCGAAAGAAGTTTAAATAAAGAGCTCATGGGTGATTTCGTGAATGCGATTAAGTGGGCATTGAAAAATGGAGGGGATTATGTTTTGGTTCTTTCACCGGAAAACTTGATTGAATGGATATATAGGCTTAGAGAGGCAAAGCTCGAGCCGAAAAAGCTTAAGTTCTTCCATCCTAAAGAGGAAAGGAACGCAGAGCTTGTGGCCGTTAGGGGGAAGAAGAACGGAAAAGTAGGTTTGATTGTAGAATACCCTGTTTTGGAGGGGTAATTTTGATCGTTGGAAATGGAATAGACGTTGTAAGAATAGATAGAATCAGCTTAAATCTAAGCAGAAAAATATTGACCGAAAGAGAAAGAGAGATCTATGATGACTTAAAAACAGAGGAAAGAAAAAAGGAATTCTTAGCTGGACGCTTTGCTGCAAAAGAGGCGTTCTTTAAAGCAATAGGAAGCGGAATAGGGAAGTACTCTTTTTTGGATATTTCCATATTGAATGACGAAAATGGTGGACCATTCATTCTAGTTGAAAGAGATTTCAATCCACTGTTCAATTATGGATACGTATCAATAAGCCACGACTTTGTAGCGGTAGCATCTGTTATACTTGAGAAAGTGGTCGGTGGCGTGATAGCCGATTCGCAATCGAACGTTTGCACAACTATAAAAAGCATTAATAATGGTTTATACGAACTTGATTGCAATCTTCCGCCATTTAAGCTGTGGTCAATTTTTAAAAAAAAAGGGATTAATTTAGTGAAATATGGAAACATTTGGGAGGCGAACTATTTTGAACATAGATGATATTGAAAGGGAGATTGATGACGCTATAGATAATGAAGATTTTGAGAGAGCTTCGAAACTTCTTGAAGAGAGAGAGAAACTTTTAAAATCAATGAAGAACATACCAGAAGAATTAGCAAGTAGAATCATTGAAAAGGATAAAGAGCGGATGGAAAAGATAAAAAGTATGATGAAAGAAGTGGTGAATATAGTTAAAAAGTCGGATGCTTTCCAAAAAAGTCTTGAGTCTTATCAAAAGGTTCATAATAATATCTATGGAAAATCCTGGGGAAGGGGATAGGATGGGGTGAAATTTTGGATAGGATAATGAACCCGAAGATCAAAGATGACAACACTGTAGTTAACTTGAGGCCAAAAAGCTTGAAGGACTTTATCGGTCAAGAAAACGTCAAAAAGAAGCTCAAAATAGCTATTGAAGCTTCTAAGATGAGAGGCGATCATTTAGACCATATCCTCCTTGTTGGACCTCCGGGCCTTGGCAAAACAACTCTAGCACAGATTGTAGCCAACGAATTAGGAGTTAACATTTATGCTACAAGTGGACCTGTGCTGGAAAGACAAGGAGATTTAGCGGCAATACTAACCAATCTCTCCAGAGGGGATGTTTTGTTCATCGATGAGATTCATAGAATGGCGAAATCAGCGGAGGAACTCCTATATACCGCTATAGAGGACTTTAAGATAGATATAATGATAGGCAAAGGCCCCGCTGCTAAATCTGTAAGAATATCTCTTAATCCCTTCACGCTTATAGGAGCTACTACAAGATCTGGACTTTTAACGTCTCCATTTAGGAGTAGGTTCGGAATCATCCTAGAGCTCTCTTTCTATGAACCTAAAGAACTCGCGACAATAATCGAAAAGGCAGCTGAGATGATGGATATAAAAATAGAGAAGGAAGCATCGTTAATACTCGGAAAAAGATCAAGGGGAACACCTAGAATTGCGTTGAGACTTCTTAAAAGAGTTAGGGATGTGGCAACTGTGGAGGGAAAGGACGTCATAGATGTGGAAACCGTAGAAAAGGCTATGAGGATATTGGATATAGATGATCTTGGCTTAGACGAGATTGATAGAAGGATACTTAAAACCATAATAGAGGTGTATGGCGGAGGTCCTGTTGGGCTTAACTCCTTGGCAGCTACACTTGGCCTTGAACCTGATACGATAAGTGAAGTATATGAGCCATATCTAATACAAGCAGGGCTTTTAGCACGAACAACGAGGGGAAGAATAGCAACGGACGCTGCTTACAGTCATTTAGGTTACAAGAAAAGAGATACGTTGTTCGATATGTAGGAAGTGAGGTATAATTTTTGAGACAAGCCTGGAAGGGGGTATCAATCTTGGCAAAGAAAGCCTATAAGATAAATATAAATTTCGCTTGGTGTAAACAATGCGGACTCTGCTATTGGGTGTGTCCAACAAAGGCCCTTGTTGAAGGAGATCTCCTTTATCCGAAGATAGCCAGCGAGGAAAAATGTATAGGTTGTCTTTTATGTGAGAATATATGCCCAGAAATGGCAATAGACATAGAGCTAAAAAAAGAAGCGGAAGTTACTCAGGAATCCTGAAACACATTTCCTTCTGTTCAAAAACGCTTTTGAATCCAACCTCCATCGCGGCTTTGTAAAGGGGGTCATCCTCAGGGATAGAAGTTATTGTTATCACTGGTTTTGAGGAATCTTCAAATATCTTTTTTAGGCTTTCTTCGAGCATTTTGGCGTAAATCTTTTTATCGTTAAGCGGCGCAATGTCTACTATGAATGCTCCATCTTTTGTCTTTCCCCACACAATATATCCTTCGTGACCTTTGTAATATATCCTGTTCATAATGTACCTACCGTTGGAAAGAAGTAAAGTTATAGGTTCCCTTTGCCAGTTAGGTTTTCTTGATAAAGTGAATTGTGATTCTATGGCGGCTCTATGGACCCATCTAGGATCAGTAGTTAGGAATCTCACGTTAAAATTCTTTTTGTTTTTAAGGTCATTTTCGGAAATGGCTACGGTATGAAGTTTCCTGATTTCTCTAAATCCACTCTTTTGATAGAACTTAATTGCTCTTGGATCATTTGAAGCGACTTCAAGAATTATTCTCTCTGCTCCTTTCCATTTTAGTGCTTCAATAGCTTGTTGTAATATCCTCTGAGCAAGACCCGTCCCCCTTTTTTTCTTTATAACCCCCATTGCATCTATTCTTCCTCTTTCTTTCCTAAGTCCCGTTAAAACGAATCCAACAGGTTTTCCATCTTCGAAAAAAACATAAGATAGGTCGAGGAGGAGAGAGTTTTCCCTGATATCTAATTTAAAGTTAAGCACATCCCAGTTTATAGGAAGCGCATAATCCTGGAAAATGTCATTGACTAAATTCACGAAATCAACCAAAGAAACCTCAAGGAGGGTCTTGATTTCTTCCATAAATCCCTCCACCTTTCTTTTATACTAAATATTCAAATCAAGCCCTGATTTGTGGATGTCTCTGTTTATTTCCAAAGTGTTTCCTGCTTTCTTCATTACCTCTCTCCATGTATCTAGAAGCTCTTCAAGCATTTCTCTTACTTCTCTAGCTGCCTCTATATCCTTCTTTACATTGGCATCTATAAGTCTTCTAAACATATAGTTATAAAGTGCCCTTAAGTTTTGAGCTATCTGTCCACCTTTTTCCATGTCAAGTGAAAGGTTCAATTCTGTTACAATATCCTGAGCTTTCTTTAGATTTTCATTAGCCTTCATATACTCTTTATCTTCAATGAGCTTTTCCGCTTCCTTTAAAAGCTCCACTGCTCTTTGATATAGCATTTCTATAAGCTTTGCTGGACTTGCGGTACGAACCATGTTTTCAAGATAAGCATCTTTGCTGCTGTACAAGACTATTCCTCCCTTAATTTGTACTTTCTTCAAGCATTTGTTTCACCTTTTGGAAGTAATTTTTATAAAAACCAAGAACTTTTGGTATGTTCTCTTCAAGAAGATCTGACAAGTCTATAATATCCTTATTCTCCAAACTATTAACAAAATTTTGGAGTATTCCAACAACTTCTTGCTGTTCCTCTTCCTTTATTCCAACATCTGCAGGTGAAAGCTTTGATAACTTCTCTGTATTCTTTCTTAGATCCTCAACCGCTGATAATCCTTCAGACAAGTCCCTGATTTCGTTGTAACCCTTCTCCGTGTCTACTATCATGTCTTCTGATACTTTAGGAAGAAGTCCAATAACTTTATCGAGATATTTTATGATATCTTCAAGCATATCTATAAGAAACTGTTTCATCGGCTCAAAAGTAAGCTCTATCGTTAAGTTGTCTTCGTCTATTATAGCGGGCCTGAGCTGATCAATGTGGGCGAGTGGTATTTCTTTATTGTTTATAACTAACTTTGATAAGATCTTGTCCTTGAATTCTTTTTGAAGTTCATCCAAAAGCTCTCCAAAGTTCTTGTAATTTTTCGGATTGATTTCTCTTTCTTCACCATTCACAATTAATTTTACCATATTTAAAAACCTCCCTTAAATTTATACCAAGCCCTTACTATACCAGCTATCGTTTTTGAATCGACTATCTCACCTTCAAGGACCATTCTCAACGCTTCTTCAAACCTCATCCTAACAACTTCAACGAATTCATCTTCATCGGTTTCTTTTTTATTATCGACCAGATCAGTTGCAAGATAAAGGTGTATTTTCTCTGTAGCAAATCCGGGGGATGTGTATATGTAGCCTAAATATTCAAGTTTTTGAGGGTACTTTCCTATTTCTTCCATCAATTCTTCCTTTATTCGCCATTCCGGATCTTCGTCATCAGAATCGAGTTTACCCGCTGGAATTTCCAAAAGATGCTTACCAGCTGCATATCTGAATTGTCTAACCATTATGACTTCATCACCATCTATAGGAACAGCAGCGACAGCACCTTTATGCCTTACCACTTCCCTATATCCTTCCTTGCCGTTGGGAAGAAGAACTTTATCAGTATAAACCTTTATTATCTTCCCATCGAATTCAAGCTCTTCAGAGATTTTTTTCTCGGTGAAATCCATCACATCATCCTTCCCATCATACTACCTATCGTTGCCATTAAAAGTAGTGCATCGAACACTACACTGTAATCGTCATGGACAAATTTCAAGGTTCTACCGTCAATTCTTTCGACTCCCGGTATCAGCTCGAGGGCATCGGCAAATTCGGTTTTGTTTGTTTCAACTTTTAATTCAACTGGCGGCTCAAATCTATATATCCTCAGCTCACTTCTATCCTTCTTCATCGCCCTTCTTACACCTTCTTGTATTTCCCTTTTTATCTTCTTTTTAGAGTAAAATTTAGAAGAAAATCTTCCAAGCCCTTCCTTTGTGGAAACATAAACTATCTTATCCAAGAAATCCTCCATTTCTCTTTTAAGTGCTTCGTCTCCAACTATCATGGCTATTGGAACTCCAAGATGCCCGGCATATGCTGCATTTATAAGAGCTTCGTTCATCCTAAGACCGTTTATCCACACATTATGGAATGTTGTATTGGAATAGGTGTGATCCATTAAACCACCAAGTGCTCCAACACCTGAGTGATAGCCAAAAAATATAACCCTATCGTAGTTACTCTCAAGCCCTGCCATCATATATCTTTTTCTTGGAAATCCAGAGATAAGCTCTATTCTCTCGTCCATTTCTGTTATCGAATATGGAATGTTATCTCCAACTGAGTGTGAATCTGATATGGTTATTTTCTCTACGCTTTCAAACTCAAGAATTGGTTCTATTAGCCACCTTAATTCCTCTTCAAGTTCCTTATACTTGTAATGTGGATCACCAAATGTAACATCTTTCCATGATGTTATTCCACCGGCTCCTTCCATATCAACGGAGATATAGATCTTCATACGGCAGCACCTGCCCTTCCTGTTATCTCCTTTATTCTATCGATTATCACATGAAGAGGTGTACCTGGGCCAAAAACCTCTGCTATTCCCATCTCTTTAAGCTTTTCTGCATCATCAGGTGGAATTATTCCTCCAACAAAAACAGGAATATCCAGCTTTTCTTTTTTCATAAGGTCAAGCAATTTTTGACAGATTCTCATATGAGCACCGGAGAGTATGGAAAGACCAATGACATCGACATCCTCTTGAATAGCTGTCTTTACTATCTGTTCAACACTTTGGCGAAGACCTGTGTATATAACTTCAAAACCAGCGTCTCTAAGGGCCCTTGCAACTACCTTTGCACCTCTATCATGGCCATCAAGGCCGGGCTTTGCAATTAGCACCCTAACCTTCTTTTCCATTTCTATTCCCCCCTAATTATTCTTTCAAGCTGTGCTATAGCTTCGCTTATCTTACTTGGATCCTTTCCACCTGCTTGTGCAAAATCTGGTCTTCCACCACCACCACCTCCAAGAACTTTCGCAAGTCTTTTTGCTATATCTCCTGCTTTGAACTTACCTATCATATCCTTGGTTACCTTAACTGCCAATGAAACCTTCCCATTTGTCTTGTTGAAAACAACTGCAACACCACTTTTGATCTTAGCAGCCAAGGAATCGGCGGTGTTCCTCATAACATCATTGTCGAGGTCTTCTGCAACCATGTAAGCATATTTGACTCCGTCAACTTCCTTAAACTCAGCTTGAGTTCCCGATGAAAGCTGTCCCATTTGGAGTTTTTTGATCTTCTTTTCAAGAGTCTTTATCTCATCAAGAAGCTTCTTTACCCTTTCTGATAACTTATCTTCCGGAACATCAAGCAAAGCTTTTATATCATCTATTATATTCTCTTTTCTTCTCAAATATTCCAAAGAATTGAATCCAGTAACGGCGACTATCCTTCTAACTCCAGCAGCGGCAGCCTCTTCAGCAGCTATCTTGAAAAGCCCTATATCTCCCGTTCTTGAGACATGCGTTCCCCCACAAAGCTCCTCTGAGAAATCACCAATCTTCACAACCCTTACCACATTCCCGTACTTTTCATCAAAGAGGGCCATAGCTCCTTCCTTTACCGCTTCGTCGTAGCTTTTTTCTTCAACAACCACGGGAATGTTTTCAAGAATTACAGAGTTTACCAAATCTTCTATTTCTCTAAGCTCTTCTTTACTTAAAGCCTGATAGTGGGTGAAGTCAAATCTCAATCTATCGGGAGCTACCAAGGAGCCTGCCTGCCTTACATGATCACCAAGAACCTTTCTAAGAGCCGCATGGAGAAGGTGAGTTGCTGTATGATTCCTCATTATCGCCTTTCTTCTCTCTACATCAACCTTCAATGTTACCTTACTGCCTTTAGTAAACCTTCCTTTTTCCACCTTCACCTTATGAGTTATGATCCCTTCAACAGGTTCCTTAACATCCAAAACAACTGCTTTTGCACCCTCACTCTCTATAACCCCTGTATCTGCGACCTGCCCACCTTTTTCTGCATAAAATGGGGTGTTTTCAACTACGATGAATCCTTCTTCACCTTCCGTGATTTCGTCGACTTCAGTTCCATCCTTAACTATTGCAACGATCTTTGATGAATCTTCCATCCTTTCATAACCTGTAAAGGTTGTCTTTGACCTTTTTGCAATTTCATCATATACTTTTTCTTTTTTAACGAATTCCACTTCTCCAAGAGCCGCCCTTGCCCTCTTTCTCTGCTCCTCCATCTCCTTATTGAAACCTTCTATATCTACTTCCACTCCCCTCTCTTCAGCGATCTCTATGGTTAAATCTATTGGAAATCCATAAGTGTCATAGAGTTTAAATGCGTCTTTTCCATCTATTCTGCCTTTTTCAAGAACCTTCTCAAGCAGTGCCATGCCTTGATCCAAGGTCTTTAAGAATCTCTCTTCTTCAGTCTTCAATATGTCTTTCACAAAATTCTTTTTCTCTACTATTTCAGGATAAATGCTTCCCATCTTTTCCACAACGGCGTCGACTATTTTGTAAAGGAAAGGCTCCTTCATCCCAAGAAGCTTTCCATGTCTTACAGCCCTTCTTATGATCCTTCTTAAAACATATCCTCTTCCTTCATTGGAT
>JAMOOR010000278.1 GCA_027065235.1 Thermotogaceae bacterium
TATCTCTTTCGACTCATCCAACGATGTGGTGGTAGATGAAGGAATGTACTTCAAAAAGATAGGCAAAAAATTAGAGGTTTATTCTAAAAAAGGGGGAAGCGTTCGTTTAAGTAATATAAAATACTTGGAAATCGATGGATACAACATGAGCATAATAGGGAAAGGCGTTATTGAAAGGCTTGAAATAAACGGAATGAACAACAATGTCTCCTTCGAAGATGATAGCTATTTGGACTTTGAATTAAATGGCTTTTCAAACTCTGTGAACCTAACGCTAAATCATTTGGCAAATTTTGAAATAAACGGTGCATCGAACCTGGTTAAGCTTCGTTTCAAATCTGTAAAATTCGGCAGTGTTAGAGTTGAAATATCGGGCACGGGAAACAACGCTAAAGTGATTCTTGATAAGAATTCTGATATACGAATTGTGAAGGAGGTCAATCCATCATTTATGAACGATTTGCAGGTGATAAAAGATGATAACGATTGATAAACTCTCGCCAATACCTTTGTATAAGCAGATTATTCTTCAGATCAAAAAGGAGATAATTTTGGGTAGGTTAAAAAAAGGAGATAAGCTGCCAGCTATCAGGGAACTGTCAGAGCGACTTATGGTTAATGTGAACACGGTTTTGAAAGCTTACGACAGGTTAGCGGCAGAGGGAATTATAGATTCCGAGCACGGGAAAGGTTTTTTTGTTAAAGAAACAACTAACATTTCGCAAGATTTTATAAAAGACCTTAAAAAAATTTCTAAAACTATGAAAGAAAACGGTATAGAGTTGGGACTGGCTATGATGCTTTTACAGGAGGTGTGGAACGATGAAGAAGTTTGAGTTCATTTTCAGGAAAATAGTTAAACAGAGAGGAATCAGGATTTTAACGACCTTTTTCCTTGCCATATTTCCTTCACACACTTTAAAAGTTTTTGCTCAACTTTTGATGCTTTCAAGCATATTACCTCACGATATAGAAAGAGGGGATGATGAAATTATTCTGCAATATCCTATCAGAAAGCTTGAGCTGTTTTTCTTTGAATTTCTTACAGGATCGCTTTTTATGATAATAGCGGAGTTTTTGAGCATATCTCTATTGAAGAGTCACTTGGGTATTCACTGGAAACTTTTCATATTTTCTCGCGACATCTCAACTTTACCTTACATATACGGAATATGCATGCTTTCTGCAATGTATCTAAAAAGTTCATTCATAGTGCCGTTTATCTTGCTTATCGTCGACGGACTGCT
Organism: Thermotogaceae bacterium; assembly: GCA_027065235.1. Classification (GTDB taxonomy): domain Bacteria; phylum Thermotogota; class Thermotogae; order Thermotogales; family Thermotogaceae; genus JAGHBG01. The sequence goes on from JAMOOR010000278.1 coordinate 1,248, forward strand.
TTGCGAAACCGCCTGGAGATATACAAGCCCTGCAAATGTTCAGACTATATGGGGATTTTTGATTGGTATAGGTATCTTCGCAATAGCCTTTATGCTCTATGTCAATCCCATGCGTGGAAGGAGTGAAATTAAATGATAAAAATTGAAAAAATATCTAAAACATTTTCGGATGTTGTTGCGATTTCTGAAGTCAGTTTCGAACTTGAAAAAGGCGT
>JAMOOR010000279.1 GCA_027065235.1 Thermotogaceae bacterium
CTACAACTATAACATCCTCCACAATCCCTTCCTCTTTAGCTTCCTTAAGCGCCTTAAGAGCTTCTATATCCTCTCCACCTGCCAGCGAAACTGTTGCCTTTCTTCCCTTTGCAAGCTCAAGGAGCTCTTCCAAATTTTTAAGCACAATGACCCCTCCTTCATTCCGGCTTGTATTCAAAACCTTCTTTTTGCTCAACAAGTTTTCTGTAGAAGAAATCTCTTATAAGCTTGTATCTCTTTGCTCTATGTTTTGGAGTACCCGTCCCGCTATGTACATGGAATCCTTTCTTGAACAGCGCAAAGTATACCTCTTTCTTGCCCATATTCTTAAGAACATTGTAAAGCATCAAAGACTGATCGATGGGACATCTGTAATCCTCCAAACTGTGGATTATAAGAAGTGGTGTGTTCATGTTCTCCACATAATAAAGTGGACTGAGCTTTTTGTAATTGGAATCATCTTTAAGCGGATTCTCCCCTATCAATTCATGATCGAAATATATTCCTATATCGGAAAAGGTGTAGCTTGTGAGCCATAAACTTATTCCGTTTTCACTAACCGCTGCTTTGAATCTATCCGTCTGGGATATAGCCCAATTAGTCATAAAACCGCCATAGCTTATTCCTGTTATTCCAACTCTTTCAGGGTCTGCATCTTTCTCTATTTCAAAGAACTTATCAAGGCCCTTCATTATATCTTGAAAATCCTCAAGTCCTGTTCTCTGGACAACTCTTCTTGCAAAGTCCTCCGTATAACCTGTGCTACCCCTTGGATTTATGTAAACCGCGTAGAAACCCTCAGCTGCAAGGTGCTGCATGGTATAAACAAACCTATGGCCATACATCCCCTTTGGTCCTCCATGAACAAATAAAACAACTGGCGCTTTCTTTCCTTCCTCTATATCGGGCTTAAGATACCAGCCATCTATCTCAAAGCCAAGATTTTCAAAAGTAAAGTGATGTGCCTTCTTTGGTTTGTAAACTTCAACAACTTTATCGTTATAGCTTGTGATTTTATCGACCTTCTCACCGTCATAAAGGTAAACTTCTGATGGAACAGCTTCATCACCAGCGATGAAAGCTACCTTTTCCCCATTAGTGCTAATCTCTATGATGTTATATCCTTCACCAAACACATCGCTCTTTTCTTGCCCGTCAGTTATCGCCATGATTACGCTACCTCTGTAATTATAGGTATACACAACCCTGCTATCTTTCATAAAAAGGCCCACCACATTGTCGTAGATGAACTTTTCGGTGAGGTTTTTAAGATTTTCGCCATCCCATAGGTACAAGAACTTGTGATTTGCAAGTTTTTCTCTCTTCTCTCTTCCTAAAAAAAGAATATTTTCCCCATCAGAATCAAGAGCAAAGAAATCCTTTCCATCAAATAGAACTTCTTCTTTCTCACTTTCCGGATCAAACACGGTGATCTTGTAATCGATCCATGGATTG
>JAMOOR010000280.1 GCA_027065235.1 Thermotogaceae bacterium
TTGCGAGCCTTTTTTATTTATTTCGATTTTTGGCAGATTTTTCCGGAAGTTAAAAAGCGTCTATTAAAAATCTAAAACAGACAAAGACTTACAAAATTTTATATTCCATTCTTAACCTTTTGAAATCCGTGTTGCCTCATATAATTTTCTATATGAAATATCATTTGATTGCCTTACCTAAATTATATACGAAATCGTTATGATTCATAGGGCTATTATTTGGAATATTTGATAATGAATGTTTCAGTATTTCTTTTTGTTTTCTCCCTTTTTGTTTCCTTTCGTGAAGATTGTATAGTTTCTTCTGTAATTTATTGATTTTGATTTTAAGTTCCACAGGGTTTAGTTTGTTATATTCCTCTGTAAGTTTTTCTTTTACCTTATCAGGTACCTTATCGGATTCCATAACCCTTCTGTAAGGTGTTTTAGGTTTATCGTATTTCTTTATTACCTTGCTTCCTATCCTTGTCTTTTCTATTAACTTCATAGAAGGTAAGAAGAAATTCGTATATAGCCTCAATACATTGTACAGTTCATTCATCACTTTCAACTCCTTTTCCGTATCATACCTCAAATATCCCACTGCCCTTCTTACCACTGAATAATTCTTCTGTTCTATGAAACAATTATCATTCTTTCTGTAAGGCCTTGACCTTGTAAATGTGATATGTTCCCTTTCACAATAATTAAGCAGGTGTGCATTGATAAACTCGGAACCGTTATCCGAATCAATGCCTTTAACCTCAAATGGAAATCTCTTTCTTATTTCTCTTAATGCATTGAATACCCATACCTGTGCCTTATTCCTTATTGCCTTTGTTTCAGTCCATCCCGTATATACATCTGTTACATCAAGTGAATAAAGGAAATCTCCTTTTAGTATCCCTCCGTCATGTCCTACGAGATCCACCTCTACAAATCCCGGTATCTTTTCATTCCAATCGGAGAATGTTCTTATAGGTATGCTATGCTTAAGCAAAGTCCCCGGCTTTGTATGTGATAATCCTCTTCTCTTTATTAACCTGTACTTTTCCTTTTCTTTTTTCAATAACCTGTCAATGCTTGCAGCACTTATCTTTAGCAGTTTCTCTTCCGTTTCTTTGCTAATACGCAAAGTTCCCATTTTCTTCAAATGAGGCAATACCTCCCTTATATAATAAACAAGCCTCTTACCGCAAATGAAATCGGATAATTCCCACAGATATATCAATGCATTCAATACATCTTCCCCGTATATTCTTTTTCTGTTTCTCTTCCTTATCACATATTCCTTTTTCTTTTTTACTTTTGCCTTTCTTTCCTTATATCCGTTATCCGCAATAAACACATTCCTTATTCCGTCCTTACCGTATGTAACAACTTTCTTCTCATACATTCTCAACAGATATGAAGCATAGCATCTGTTATACCCCGTGAGTTTAACAAATTCATCCAATATCTTTCCTTTTTCTT
>JAMOOR010000281.1 GCA_027065235.1 Thermotogaceae bacterium
ATGATGAGACTTATCCCTAAAATTGTGTAAGCATCATTCATCCACCTCATCGAGATTATACCTCAAATTCATAAGTTGTTGTATCCTGTAAGTATTACCTCTAAGCACCGCCACTGGCTTTCTCATCCACCGATCATTCAAATTCGTAAGCTGCACGAATAGGTTCACCTCAAGCACTTTCTCTGATTGGAAATACCCTCCCATATCCTGCCTCATTAGCTCTATTCCGCTGTTTATACTTTCTACTATGTTCGTAGTGTAGATGTATTTCCTCACTTCCTCTGGCCATTTAACAAATGCTATGTATTCATCCTCTTTCCTTTTTAACCTTTCTCCATATCTGGCATTTTCTCCCGCAACTACTTTTACCAGCTCTTCCCATTTTTCTTTCCCTTCCTCATAGCTGTTTACACGCTTTAATTCCGTCAATTTCTTTGATGCTTCCCTGTACCCATCTTTGCTAAGTCTACTACGCAAGTGCCTCTTCAGATGCACCATACATAGCTGATGATCTGCAAGCGGGAATAATTTCTTTATCGCTTTTCCTACACCAGGGAAATCATCCGTAACGAATATCCCTACTTCGCTAAGCCCTCGACTTATCATGTCTTGCATGACCTCTATCCAGAAACTTACGCTTTCTTTTCCCTTCTTTATCCACCAGCCCAAGACTTTTTTGTATCCGTCTAATGTTATACCCACTCCTATATATAGGCTTATGTCTTTTACCACTCCATTTTCCTCGCGTAGCTTCGCATGATATGCATCTATGAATACTGCGAACATCCGCTTATTTATGAGATCTGATTTGTAGAATTGCAAGTGTTCGTATATAAGGTCTACTAATTCTTCAACAACTTCTTCTGAGTATGGTAAGTTGAGGGCCTTCAATGCTCGCTTCATCTTTTCTTTGGAATACCCGTTAGCCAAGAATGCCAGGATTATGTTTTCATAGCTCTTATCAACCCTCTTCCATCTCTCGGGCAATAATGCAGGCCTGAATGAACTGCCTATCCTTACCCTCGGAACTTTTATCTCAAGCTTGCCAAATGATAGAGATAGTGTTCTATCATAGAATCCATTAGCAGGGTTTGATGGTACCCTTTTGATATAAGTTTCCCTCTCTGATAGTAGCATCATGTTAATTATATCTTGATATAGCATCTGAAGAGCTGCTTCTTCTCCACCAAGAGCTTTTTGTGCTACAATTTCGCCTATAGATCTTACAGCTTGCACGTAGTTTGGATCGTAGCTTTGCAAGTTTAATGCTTTGAGTGTCCTTTGAGTTATGTCCTTTTTTCCTTTTCCTTTTTCCTTTCTACCCATTTTTATCCCCTCCTTCTCATTATCTTTCTGATCTTTCATTGTTATGATATCATCCATTTCTATTCCTATTCTTTCTTCTTACACAATTTTTCTGGCTGTCCCTATTTTATGATAATCCAAGA
>JAMOOR010000282.1 GCA_027065235.1 Thermotogaceae bacterium
GCCAACAACATGGCAAGATGGCCTTCCCTGAGTGGCATAAGCGGATGCACGGAAGAAAGACTCTTTTTTCTGAAAAGCTCTGCTTTAACCTGCTTCCAGAGAGGGGATTTTTTTACCTTTTCTACTGCCTCATCTGGATCAAGCCTGACGGATTTGAACATTATCTCGCCACCTGATGGTGCAGGAAGCTCTATCAGAAGATCTGCCTGTGTAATGTCTTCAAGCACATCATAAGCTGTATATGGTGTGAGCTCAGTAAGACTACTCAAAAGTGCTGTGCTTTCTGCAATTTGCTCGCCATTTGGCATTCCTCTCACAGCAATGATAACAACCTGCTTGAAGACCCAGTATTCGTCTTCTGGAAATCGGAAGATATAAAGCTTTCTGCACTTTGTATGCAGGAAGCGAATAGCCTGTGTGGCTACCCTGAAGGGGATTATGAGAACCAGTACCCCTCCGTTTTTCTGGAGCAGGCTGAAGTGTTTCTTAAGAAATTGCATCTCAATTCTTTCTGCCTTCTCCTCCTCACTCACATCAGTGGTATCGTAAGGTGGATTGAGGAACAGAAGTGAGAAAGCATCCCTTGTGCATATGAACTCATGCAGAGCATCGCACCAGAGCACATGGTGGAGCTTTTCTTTTGCCTTAAGGTATCTCGGCTTGTCCAGCTCCACTCCGTAGGTAATACAATCTGTGCCCTGAGCGATTTGCCAAAGTGCATCTCCCTCACCGCAGCATGTGTCTATGATTCTTGCTTTTGGAGAGGGGTTAAGCATCCTCTTTATTGTCTGAACTACTACAGGTGGAGTCGGATAAAAACCAAGTTTTTCTTGACTCGCAAGTCTTGCCATTTTTTACTCCCTCCTTGTTGGGAATTTAGAAAAAAAAGCAGGGAAACTGAAAAAAACAGCTCCCCTGCTTGAAGTTGATGTTATGATTATGATTATGCTTTTAACAACAGAGACAAGGATTTCTTTGTAAAACGATCTACAACAGCATAATCAGCTTCTTGAGGATGTATTGTGTAATCGTTGCTTTGTATAATGTTAACCAACATAATCCTATCAAACCGAATTGGAATTTTATATTCCCAAGATGGATGGTATTCATACGCAACTGAGTCAACACGACCTCTATCTATATCCACCCTGAACTCAATAAATGATCCGTCTCTTTTTGTTGCTACGAATTCTAAAAACATAGTATACCTCCTTTACTCCCCTAATTCTGCTAATTTTTCCTCATCGTGAATTTTAAAAAAGCAGGGAAACTGAGAAAGCAGCTCCCCTGCTAAGGAAAAAAAGAGAAGATTAGAAGTGATAATCGTAGGATTGGATTACAAGGATTTTTTCAGTGTTTTCTTTTTTGAGTCGCTGGAGATACTCCAGAAACCCCATTTCTGTGTCAAGGCTTTGTTCCCATGCAAACCAGAATCTTGAATCCCAA
>JAMOOR010000283.1 GCA_027065235.1 Thermotogaceae bacterium
AAGTATCAACATGAGGAGGTTCTTCTGCAAGCTTTACTTTTTCCTTAGCCGTTTTGGCAGATTCTTTGGCAATTTCAAGGGCAAGCTCCGCTGTTTTCATAATGGAATTTTTGGATAAGGTATCGGTAGCTGCGAATCCCCAGCCACCGTCAAAGAGGACTCTAATTCCAACGCCCTTGTCTTGAGAATACGAAAAACTCTTAAGCTTTGCTGATTCCACTTCAATTTCCTCTTCTTGATGCTCTTCATACCGAGCATCAGCATACTCTACACCCTTGGATTTTAAAAACTCAAGGGCTTCTCTTAATATATCTTTCACTATTCTCCCTCCTCTCAATAAGCAAATATTGCTCCATAGAATTATAACTCATTTTTTTCACATGTTTTTCTATAGTTTGAAAGCTCTCCTTATAAGAAAACTTAGCGCTTGAGATTTCCAGAATTTCATCATTCGAAACTATAAAAACATATTCTCCATCTTTATGAAATGATGAACTCTCTGCCAGACTGAATGATAATTTCAAACATTTGAATGGAAGAAGGATGGAATCACAATACACCCATTTCAAATAGGTATAAGATAATTTCAACAAAGATGAGAAGTATTATCATAAGCTCAAGGAAATTGCTTCTCGCCTCAGATGAGATAGATATAAGAAGTTGCACCGTTTCAAGGGCACTTTCAAGCCTTTTTTCCATAACTCTATACCTTCTAGTCAATTCAAGATATTTGGCTACCTTCACATAAACTTCATCAAGGATATCCTTTTCCCAAGCTAAAGAAGGCTTTTCTAGGATCATTATATCCGATATGAGTTCATGGCGGGCCTTCATCAAATTCTTCGCGACTTTAAGTGCTTTCTTTCCAGATACCCTCTTAACTTTATAAAGGGCTCTTTCAACTTCTTCTTCTATTTCATCCATAATCTTTTCCATTCTCGCAAGTGCCACGCTCTGCGCTAAAGCAAATGCTATAACTTTCAGTGTGTCATCATCAATTCCTTTAATTCCCAACTCTTCTTCAACATTTAATTCTTCAACTTCTCCTATATTCCCATTATCAACGAAACGAATAAGACTTGACGCCGCTCTAAGAAGCTCAGACACTTCCATGTCTTTGCCAACAACTGCCCCAAAACTATAAAGATATATCTGCCCTTCTTGCGAGGAAAGAACGATAGGATCTTCCCAGCTAACCGGTGGTAAAACGCCGTATTCTTTCACAAGCCCCTTTATATCAACATCATCACCCAAATCAACTGCTGAGAGCTTCATCTTTTCCCACCAACTTTAGATACCATACACCGCCTATAACCATGGCTATAGCGCTGAAGAGTTGTGCAACCCTGATATGTCCAAGATATAAACTGTCAAGCCGTAAACCTTCTACCATTATTCTTCCGAGAGAATAAAGAACTAGATAAAGTGCAGTAACTTCCCCAGGTT
>JAMOOR010000284.1 GCA_027065235.1 Thermotogaceae bacterium
ATTCAAAAGATTAACTCTGCGGTCTCTGTGAACTCTGCGAGAAATATTCTTTTATTCCGGAATCGCATTCCCGATAAGATTTACCGCAGACCGGGCATTTCATATCATCTGTCTTGTAATGGGGGACGTTGTCAACTACTAAACTTGTGGTTTGGGGGAGTTAGTTTAATAGTTTAACATCATTTTCTTTTACAAATTTTTCCATCTGGAACCGCGAAGATGAAAGCTCAAAGGTGAAAGCATATAAGCTGAAAAGATTTTAATTGGCACGAGAGGAATCATTTGCTTGCTCATAATTATCGTTTTTTATGTCTTCTCTTTAGCTATATGCAAAACCCTTTGATACATATCTTCCCTAATCCAAAAGTAAAAGACATAGGGGGTCAGGTCTTCATTCTTCACGGATCAGCTTCAAGCCAAAATTGACCAGTAGGCCGAGTTTTTTATCAGCCAATCTGATATTTTCGCAATCTCATTTTCAGTCATTTTTTTAGCGTCTTTGCGCCTTTGCGTGAGGCATCTTTTTTCTTATGTGTTTTGCTAATTTGTCCTATGTCAAGGGCTGACCCCATCAATTTACAGACTGTTTTTCAAACAGCCTTCTCCATCAAGTGCTTTTCAAGTATTAGATTTTCAGTCGAAATATTGAAAATATCAGCCAAAGAATATCTATCTGCAGCGTCTAGCACCTCCAATCCGATCATCTTTCCGGATTCGTCAAAGTCAACATTCAATCCTTCCTCTATCTCCACTGTTCGATCCACATATTTTTCCTGCAGCCGAATATACAGGGCATCAATTTCATTATCGTATTCTATTTTCATAGATTATTCTCCTTTAACCATTGCTGTTATGACGGTTAGAATCCCGCCTTCCGGCTTATATGTTATCTTTAAATGCCTTCCCCTTATGATTTTAAAGGCATTTTTTCTTTCCTTTATCGTGTCCACCAACATGTCAGGATCACCTATAGCCGATTCAACTTCTCCCTCGGTTATTTTTCTCCATTTCATCTGTCTTTTGGCATGTCTGCTGAATATTATTTTCATCTGCAACTACTCTGATTCATAGGGGGAAAGGGGTCAGCCCTTGACATAGGACATAATTTCTGTAATCTTTTTCCTTAATATCTTATCTTTCTTCAACCTTTCTGAGAATCTCCAACAGGCCTTGGCTACGGCCAACAAAGACATAGGGGTCAGGTCTTCATTCTTCACGGATCAGCTTCGAGCCAAAATTGACCAGTAGGCCGAGTTTTTTATCAGCCAATCTGATATTCTCGCAATCTCATTTTCAGTCATTTTTTTAGCGTCTTTGCGCCTTTGCGTGAGGCATCTTTTTTCTTGGATTATCATGCCCTTGTCAAGAATGAAGACCTGATCCCCCTTTGTTCTGCTCCACTACAAGGAAGCATGTTCAAGGAACAGTGGCAAAGCCCATACCCAC
>JAMOOR010000285.1 GCA_027065235.1 Thermotogaceae bacterium
GTAATCCACTTCCACGAAGTGATCGATTGGATAAGCAAAATCTAAGAGCTTATGCTCCATTTCAACTCCGTAAACGTCTTTTATGAGCTTTTCAGGCTTGAACATACTACCCATTCCAGATATTCCACCCAAAGCTGAACAACTACCGAAAGCAACCAAAATCTTAGCCTTATCTCTTGCCTCCTTAAGCATTTCAAGTTCATGCTCAGTTCTGACAGCACCTTCAACAAAAACAATATCACACTCGGGTAATTCTCTCGTATCTTTGATCATAGGTGCATAGACTACGTTTTCTGCAATATCAAGAAACTTCTCGTACATGTCAAGCATTGCAATCTGACATCCCGAACATGATGCCAACTTCACTATCCCTATCCTCATGTTACCACCAACCTCTTCAGGCAGGCGTTAGGTCCAGCATGCATTAGAATCAATCTAACCTTCTTCTCCAAGTGACTCGAAAGTATGGATTCGATATATCCGTGCGTAACCTGACAAAGAGCACCGCCCTGCTTCGTACAAACTGTGTAGTGAGTCTGTCTTATCGGACAACTTTTGAACACCACAAGATACTCGTTGTCGCTAACCTTCTCAAAGACGTCTACCTTCCAAGGAGATAGCTTACTCAGTTTATCCAAGCACTCCTCAACCGTGTTGCACTTACCAACATCTATAACTTCACTCATCTTTCTTCCCGCTATGTAACATATTGTCTTAGCCCAATCTCCGCTGAAAAGCTCAAGCGATCTCGTGAGTATAGACAGCAAAATCATTCTATCCTTAATATCAAGCATTTCTTTTTGTATCATTGCAACTTCACCTCACAGTTTTCGCATACCACCTTAACTCCGATAGATTCAAAGACCTTTGAAATAAAGCCTTTAATGAAAGGGCAAAGTGTGTTGTCTTTCTCTAAAACACCACTTTCCATTAGATCCCTAACGACACACTTTTCAACGATAATTTTATTATTCTCGACTTTAAATTTCATAGGTATGAGATCCTCTAATTCTTTCAAAAGACCTTCGACATCTTCAGACAAGCAACGTTTAACAGCTTCATTTCCAAAAACTCTACCAGTTGAAACCATCATTCCCGTGTAGTTTTTCCAGAATTCTTTTATTGCGGAATCCATAGCTAATATGATGTCATTCAATGATTTCAAAATTGATTCGTACTCCATAGAGCTCGATTTTTTCAAAAAGTTTTAAAAATTTTCTAATCAGCTTACCTTCACGATCTTCGCAATGAAAAATCCCGATGTCTCATGCTTGTGCGGGTAAAAACGCCTACACTTTGCAATATCTTCATCGAGCTTTCCGTAGTTTGGTATATAAGTTAAAGCTGGCTCACCCCATTCTATCTCTTCAATTTCAACTTCAAATCTATCGAGCACGTACTGAATTACGAGTTCGTTCTCCTCAGGTGCTAAACT
>JAMOOR010000286.1 GCA_027065235.1 Thermotogaceae bacterium
TGTCAAATAAATCCTTTCTCTTAAGGATAATATTCCCATTCTTTGTATGCCATAGCAAATATGTTGTGCTTTGTAAGAAGGTTGATAATGTCTTTCTCTAACCTAAGGGACATCCGCTAACCGTTAATTTTCGTTAGTATTCATTAGTTTTCGTTAGCAGATGTCCCCCGCTACCTCCTGTGAGGTAGGAGCTACTATCCGTTATCCCCTGCAAAAGCAGGAGACTCACGGAATACTTGCTGTGGGGGAAGAAAGTCAGTTTTACAGGTCTTGACAGCTTGTCTATCCAGTTAGGGAGTTTTAAAAACTCCTCTCTAATCCTCTTTCCCAGCTTCTTAATAGCAATGTTTAAAGCTCCATTAAGGTCTGCATTGAAAACTTTGTTAAGTAGCAGGTCTTTGAAAAGACCTCTTCTGGTTCTCTTTCCTGTAAACCGCAAATTCTTAATATCTTCTTCTGTAAGTTCTTCTCTGCTCTTTCCAGAAATTTCCTCTATGTTTCCTGTTGCTGCTGAAACCTGAGAGGTGTAAATTTCAGGCTCTTTAAGAAATTCTATCCCTGCTAACTGACACTTGTATTCAATCATCTTTATCAGCTTTCCAAGAGGGATAAAGCGAAAGGTTTGGTTAAACCTTTTTCCTTTAGTCCCTTCTTTTTGATATTCTTCTGTCAAGCTGTCCGAAATGATAACTCTCCCTATCCCTTCCTTTAAGCAGAGAGAAACTATGAAGTTTGATACCTCTCCAAAAAGTTGATTTATCCTCTTATTTCTGTATCTCCAAAGTCTTTTGTGTTCTTTTTCCTTTCCTTCACTTTGTAGTTTCGCAGATAGTTTGTTTACCCATTGATTAAGTGCTTTTAAAGGATTACCGTTAATAATGAAAGATGGTAGCTCTTCCTTATTGGATACCGCTGATATGAGATTTTTAACTCCTAAATCTACTGAGAGAAAGTAGTTTTTGTTGAACTCTACTTCACTTTCAGAAACTTCGTAGCTTACAAGGTAGCTTACCTCTCCAGATGCAGACCAGTTAACCTTAACGTGTTTTGTATTAACTCCAGCAGGAACTTTAAATTTAACCGCTCCAAAGTCTTTTCCTATTCTGACTACTATGTGGTTGGATTTTCTTTTTCCTTTAAGTCCTCTTTTATCAACTACCATGTTAGGATTGGTTTCAAGGGTAAACGAATACAGAGTGGTCAGCTTCTTTGGTCTTGGTAAAGATGCTTTCTCTCCTTTTTTCCACTTTTCCAAAACGCTTTTAACCTCTTTTGCTACTATTCCAACAAGTGCTTTAGCTGTATCTGAACCTATTTTCTCCGTCCACAGAGAAATAAGATCTCGTTTCCATTCTCTAATCTTTTCGTTTTCATAAGGAAGGCTTTCTTTCCCCTTAACAAACTTTTCCAGAAATGTTTTTGAAAGAAACGGTTT
>JAMOOR010000287.1 GCA_027065235.1 Thermotogaceae bacterium
AAATATTTAAAAACTATTTTGCTATTTTAAATTATTTCTAATAAAACTCAAGAATTCTCTTATTGCTTCTTCAGGATTATCACTTATATAACTCTCTACAACATTCTCTTCACTACCATTGTGGAAGTGTTTGGGAAACGTTTTTACAAATTTCCATTTCTCATGTGGTGCATTATCATGTCTAAAAATGAGACTACCTTTTTGCCAGTGATAAGAATATTTACTTTTAGAAATCCACACGTCAACAAAGGTGTTATCAAGTAAATAAAGCCTTAATTTTAAAGGGGCGCCAGATGGAAGTCTTATGATCTCGCCTTTGATAACTATATCGTCGAATTCCTCTAAAGCGATCTTATACAATCTTCTGTAAACGTTGAATATCATCTGAAATCTCCTTTATTAATTCCTCCAAGTTTTCAAGGGTTATTAAATCCTCCCAAGCGGGGTGCTCTTCAACTTCACCATTTCTAATCTTTTCCTCAAGTTCCTTCATAGAATTAACACCATACCTTTTGAGAATTTCCAGTTTTTCTTCCATATACTTTCTTTTTTTCTCATTAAGGTAAGCTATAAGACTAAGAATTATTAGCTTCTCCTTATCCACACCCTCCTTATTGGCAATTTTCTCTACTATTTCTGTAATCATACCAATTTTTCAATATCCCCAATAGTATAAAACATTAGTTGCTAAGGAAGCTTCGCCCTTCAGGGCGGGGAGGAGGTCAGAGTCAAATACAGCCTAACATTTGTCGTAATCTTGTCCCAAACAAACGAAGCTTAATATTGCTCTGTTGTGCAGATTTAGGATAAAATATATATCTCCCTTAGGAGGTATACAATCGGATGAGCATCGATTTAGAAAAGCTATTCTTGCATGAGAAAGCCGTAAATATTCTTATAAAAATTTATGAATACGAAAAGGCAGGTAAGAAAGCGTATCCCCTTTCAATCTCAAGGGATGTAGGCTCTCCCTACAGTTACATATCGAAAGTCCTCGGAATTTTTGAAAGAGCCGCAATAATCGAGAGCAAATTCGAGGGGAGAGTAAAGCGGGTAAAACTAACGGAGGACGGTAAAGAGATCGCTGAGCAGTTTTTGCGGATAAAAAATCTTCTAAACAGAGATTTCTTGGCAAGGAAAAAGTTGAGAATTATCGAAGCCGCTTTGACGAACGGCAACGATCCGAATCGATTACTGCCGATTAAAGCGGAGCTCGAAAACTTAAAAACGAATGACGAGGAAGTCATAAAAAGGGTGGAGGAACTTAAAAAGAAGGTAGGGGAGATGCTGAATGGAAGTCCTTAAAAAGATAGATGATTTCAGAGACTACGCAATCGAAGTTTTAGCGAAACTCATAGAGATTAAGGCACTCTCTCCGGAAAACGGTGGCGAAGGAGAGTGGGACAAGGCGGAGTTCATTCAATCCCTCCTC
>JAMOOR010000288.1 GCA_027065235.1 Thermotogaceae bacterium
AGATTGAGAAAATCGGGAAGGTCGGTTTCAGGAGATTCGAACACTACATGGACATATTCGTGGGGAGAGATTTTTCCCTCTTTTAAGGTTTCGTCTCTTGCCTTCTTCACAACTTCCGTTTTGCCTCCTCCATTTAAACCGTATAGCTCTATTACACTTAACGATGGAGAGAGTAATTTCTGAATGATATCTTCTCGGTTAACGAACATTTCGCCCTCCAAGAGTTGACCGAATGAATTCCCTTTGGAACAGTTTTTTTACCATTAAGTTACCTCTTTCCCTGTGTAAGGTGTTTCTAAAGGATACTGCAAGCAAAGTTGGTGAAGCATCAATTTTTTCCAGTCCTTTGCAATCTATAAAGAATGAAAACGATATATCGGTCTGGAAACCGGTGTTATAGTCGAATTTGCAATTTATGAATTTTGCCCCTGACAAAATCGCGTTTTTGAAATTGGCACCTGATAGGTCACAGTTTTCAAAGGTTACATCGGTCAGATTTGAGTTTGCGAAATTGACCCCGGCAAGGTTTAGATTCTTAAACGTCGGTTTATCAAGGAATTTTATAAATTCATTGAACTTCGTAGGACCAGCTTTGTCATTATTCAACACCCATTTTACAAAATCCAGCTCCAGTGTATCTTTACCCTCGGCAAAAGGATAAAGCATTAATCCTATTCTTCTCACCTTCCCAAACCTTGTGGAATTTATCCTCTTCTTAATCATATCTTTTATAAGTTCCTGCTTGAATTCTGGAATAACTTCTTCAATTTGACTAATCCCCTCAAATTTCTCGTTTCCTCTGGCGATCGCATCTTCCAGCAATAGGATTTCCCAGAGGATACTGCGGTTGGGCACTTTGTCCAGCTGGAAAAGGATCATATAAATTGCCCATTCATCAATTAGGGATTCCTCGATATGAGAGTCAACATCAGCAAATTCCATAAGCTTTCTGTAAAACAGCCTTAAATTATGGAATCTTGAAAGCTTTCTTGGGTTGTTCTCAAAAAGCCTGACTATTTCTATATCGACGTTGAAATTCTTATGCTCCGGGAAATTTCTGCCTGCAGTTTTTCTGATAGAAGAGCAAATTTCGTCCTTTGTGTCAAACTCTTTACGGATCCATTCCGGTTTTCCGACTCCGAATTTGGAAAAATATCCGTAAAGCTTTTTAAATCTTGTCAAGTGATTCTCGCTTTTCCCATGATGTTCTGTCAGAAACAGGAGGTATTGCAGATTCATCTCAATCCGCCTTTTCAGGCGTGGAGGAAGCCTTCCTATCCTTGCCAGAAACCTGACACTTCTGGAAAAAGAATCGCTTAATTGTCTCAACAGGTTGTTTAGAGGGAACAGGAGTTTGAGTGTTGCTATATAAAGTGGGAGTAGCAAACTTAGAGATATAAAGACCGGCCAAAAATATTTGAA
>JAMOOR010000289.1 GCA_027065235.1 Thermotogaceae bacterium
TACAGTCCTTACTAAGGCAACATCAAAAAGCAAATCCTTAAGAACAACCGTCCCAATAGGTATTGTTAGGCAGTTTAACCTTTCGGAGGGAGATAAGCTTAATTGGGAAATCAGAGCGGAAAATGGGGAACTCGTAATCGTAGTAAAACCACTAAAGTAGGTGCACCACATGAAAAAAACTCGAACAAGCAGTTTTGGTGTTTCGGGAAGAATCAGCCACGATTCGACCCCTTTCTATTCCAGAAGATTATATAAAAACGATCGCTCAATTAAACCAAAACCGGAGGATCTTGTCGAAAATGAAGTTCCAGCAGAGTTTTTAGATAAGATTCTATTAGGAGACGCCCGTGAAATTCTCAAAAAACTTCCAAACAACTGCGTTCACCTAATGATCACTTCACCACCGTATAATGTTGGCAAGGAATACGACGAAGATTTAACACTTGGAGAGTATCTCGATTTTATCGAAGAAGTTATGAGAGAAGTTTACAGGGTGCTTGTCTGGGGAGGTCGTGTTTGTTTTAATGTAGCCAATTTAGGTAGGAAACCGTATATACCCCTCCATGCATATCTAATAGAGAGATTCGAACGAATAGGTTTCCTCTTTAGAGGGGAAATTATATGGGATAAGGGAGACGCCGTCAGCGGAGCGTCAACTGCATGGGGAACATGGCAATCAGCCGTAAATCCCGTATTAAGAGACCAACATGAATACATCATCGTTTTATCCAAAGGCACTTTTAAAAGAGATAAAAAAGACAAAGAAGATACTATCACGAGAGAAGAGTTCTTAGAATTCACGAAAAGTGTTTGGAGATTTCCACCAGAATCTGCGAAAAGGATTGATCATCCAGCGCCATTTCCAGAAGAGTTGCCATACAGATGCATACAGCTATACTCCTTTAAAGGAGATGTCGTCCTCGATCCATTCGTAGGATCTGGCACAACATGTGTTGCCGCATTGAAAACGGGAAGACATTTTATAGGCATAGATATAGAAGAGAAATATGTCGAGATCGCTAAATGGAGAATAAGGCAGATATTAAGCACAAAAAAACTCACGGAATATTTATTCTAAATTCCCCAAAGCCAACTTTTTCAGTAGATTATACCACATTTTCCAGTATTTTTCTTCAATAGCATTTACGTCAACGTGTTGATAATTTGCTTCCACAAAATTACCTTTTTCTTTGATTTAGCATTAAGCCCGAATCCCCTTGGGTTAGTCCCGCTATCATCACCCATCTCTTCCTTTAGCTTTTCCAAATCATCCAACTCAAAGACGTAATCGGATATTCAAATTTAAATCTCCGTGCTCTTTCTAATGACGGAAAACCGTTCCATGCTACTTTTACTGTAGTAATCTTTTCCGTTGTCTTAAGACTATACTTTCTTTCCGTTCCTTCAATTATT
>JAMOOR010000290.1 GCA_027065235.1 Thermotogaceae bacterium
AATCACCTCATGTTTAATACTTTATCAGATTTTAATGATATATCATCAATTCAAAATCTTCCTGCAATTATTAGACCAATTTTGTATAATAGACAAAAGCGTTTATTAGCGTAAGGAGGGCGTGAATATGGAATGGGTTTATATCGAGGACTTAAAAGATTATATAGGAAAAGATGTAGAGCTTAGGGGATGGGTTTGGAGGTCAAGATCAAGCGGAAAGATATCTTTTATAACCTTCAGGGATGGAACAGGATTTTTACAAGTCGTTGTGGAAAGATCCACGATTGGCGATGAAAAATTCAAAAGGGTAAAGAAGCTTCCAATGGAAACATCAATAATCGTCAGAGGAAAGGTGAGAGAAGAGGAAAGGGCACCGGGCGGAGTGGAGCTTTTGGCAGAGGATATTGAAGTTGTCCATGTTCCCGACGAGCCCTACCCTATAACAAAACCTGATCATGGGATAGATTACCTTCTTGATAGAAGACACTTATGGCTTCGATCAAGAAAACAATTTCACATATTAAGATTGAGGGACATAGTAATCTGGGCTATAAGAAAGTTTTACCACGATAGAAAATTCGTTCTTGTAGATACACCCATATTCACGGGTGCAATAGGAGAGGCTGCTGGGAACCTTTTTGAACTTGATTACTTTGATTATGGAAAAGTTTATCTATCACAGACAGGTCAGCTTTACCTTGAAGCAGCTGCTCTTGCGCTTGGCAAGGTATATAACCTTGGCCCCACATTCAGGGCTGAAAAATCAAAGACAAGAAGGCACTTGATAGAGTTCTGGATGAATGAGGCAGAAGTTGCCTACTACGAACATGAAGACAATTTAAAGCTTCAGGAAGACCTTGTTAGTTTCATCGTCAAATATGTCCTTGAAAATGCAGCAGAGCACCTCGAAGCTCTTGGAAGAGATATAAAACCCCTTGAAAAGGTTGAAACTCCGTTCCCAAGGATAACCTACACTGAGGCGGTTAAACTCCTCCAGAAGAAAGGGTTTGATATACAGTGGGGAGATGACTTTGGAGGAGACGAGGAAACTGCTATCGCCAAAGAGTTCGACAGGCCTGTTTTTGTAACTCATTATCCAAGAAAAGCTAAAGCGTTTTACATGCAGCCTGATCCTGATAATCCTGATGTTGTTCTTTGTGATGACTTGCTTGCACCGGAAGGTTATGGAGAGATAATAGGTGCATCACAGAGAATCCACGATTACGATCTCCTAGTTGAGAGGATAAAGGAATTTGGACTTCCTCTTGAGGCTTACGATTGGTATCTTGATTTGAGAAAATGGGGCTCTGTCCCTCATAGCGGATTTGGACTTGGTATAGAAAGGACGATTGCTTGGATTGCAGGACTTGAGCATATAAGAGTCGCTATTCCATTCCCGAGAACGCTTTACA
>JAMOOR010000291.1 GCA_027065235.1 Thermotogaceae bacterium
TGCAAGTCTGTGTTAACAGGCACATAGGTATCAAAAACCTTCTCCTTTGGAAATATGCTTCTTATCTGATCCAGCACAAGGTTTGCAATTGAGGTTCTTCTGTCCACTTTCGTAACGAGAAGCTTCAGAAATCTCAGATCAGGATTGAGCTTCTGCCTTGTTTCCTCTATCAGCTTAACTGCTTTAACTAAACCGTCTGCACTGTATTTGCTTCCTGCTTCTGTAGGCACAATTACAAAATCGCTTGCAAGAAGGGAGGAGATGACAAAAGTGCCCATGTTAGGAGGGTTGTCAAGAAGAGTAAAATCAAAATGCTTAAGGGCATAGTCCCTGATCGCTTTTCTCAGCCTGAAGAAGCTGTCAGGTGCTCCAGCTATAAGCTCTGGTTCAAGTCCTGCTGTCTCAGGGATGTTTGGCAGAAGGAACAGGTTTTCGTGTTCTGTAGAAACGATGCAGTTCGTAATGTCTGAATTTTCTGAGGCGAATATATCGTAGAGAGATGGCTGGTAAGATGGAAGGTTCTGGAAAAGAATCTCCGTTGCATTGCACTGCGAGTCCATATCAATTACAAGCACCTTTTTCCCAAGCAGAGCAAGAGCATGTCCGAGATTAACAGCAGTAGCTGTTTTCCCAACTCCCCCTTTGTTGTTGATGATGGCGATTAACATGAAGACACACCCCCTTAAAAGGCTTTCTTGAACAATATAGAGCATTTTTTTTGAAATTTCAGGCAAAAAAAATAAGGGGGCAGCAAAAATGCTACCCCCCCTTCTTTCAGCAGTGCAGTTAAGTGATGATTCCAAGAACAGTTTTGATCAGGTGCAGAAGTGCAGGATTGAGAAGAAAGAAACCAACAATCATAATGACGAGAAGAATGCGAAAATGAAAGTCCATTTTTTGCTCAACTCTTCTGATCTCTGATCCAAGCACCTGTTCTGCTTTGTTGATTTCAGCTTCCAGTCTTTTAATCTCAGAGGTAAATACGTTTACATTGACCAAATCTTTTTTCCATTCCTCTAACAGATCGATTAACTCCATCTTAAAATCTCCAGCTATTTCTCCTCTGAAATCTGTTAGTGCTTCTTCCAATGCTTCAGCTACATTTGTTGCTTTTTCTCCAAGCGCTGATTCTATAAGGTTAATAGCGTTTCTTTTCAGATAATACCTCGTGTTTTTCATAGCATCAACCTCCTAATGCAGATATTTGCTTTGATTGGTGTTTTTATCTTTTTGCTGAAAGAACAACTCTGCCTGTAGAGCTTTCACCTGATCAAGAAGCTGTCTCAGTTCTTTCAGCTCCTCCTGAGTCAGAAATCTGCCAGCCATCTTTCTTGCAACAGCCTCTGCTACCTTCTCTACAAGCTCCTCGTGCAGTTGCTCGTGGTTCTGCTGAGGCTGTGTCTGAG
>JAMOOR010000292.1 GCA_027065235.1 Thermotogaceae bacterium
TTAAAAGGTCGATAAGATGGACTTCAAAGCCTAAATGAGAAAGAAAGGCTCCCAAGTAAAGGAGCCCAAGAGGTTTAAGCCAAAAATCATAGGCTGCAAAGTCATGGATAACTGGATTCACCAAAAGCGCTTTAATTTTTTTCATGGAGTTTTCTGTACCACTCCATTCCTTTGAGTGTTATGTCTGGGTCATACACATCATGCTTCAAAATTGGCAATACCATCTTGGACTGGCCGCCAGTTACTATAACTTTCATGTCAGAAGAAAGTTCATTTTTAATATCTTCAACAACACTATTTAAACCATAGGCTAGAACCTTTAATATGCCTATTTTTATGTTATCTGCAGTATTTTTTCCGATGGAACTTTCCGGTATTTCATCAAGATCAATAAGAGGAAGCTTTGCAGCGTTTTTGAAAAGCGAATAAAGCATGGTGAATATTCCTGGTGTTATGCTCCCCCCCAAGAATTTACCACTGTGTAAAACATCAACAGTTATAGCTGTTCCAAAATCAAGGACTATAGCGTTTTTTCCATATTCATAAAATGCTCCTATGACATTCGCTACTCTGTCAGCACCTATTTCTTTGGGATTTTCCACAGGCCATTCTACTCCGCATTTCTCATCTGCTGCTACAAAAAGTGCCTCTATCCCAAAAAACTTCTCAGAAAATCTTTTGAATGTGTAATCAAGAGAAGGCACCACTGACGATACAACAACGCTTTTTATATTAGAAAAGTTGATATTTTCACTTTCAAAAAGAGGTTTAATGTTGGAATATATTTCATCTTCAGTCTCATACCTTCCGGTAACGAGGCGCCACCTCAAAAATTTTCCGTTTTTCCTTACGCCAAAGACGGTATGAGTGTTTCCTATATCTATATATAAGTTCATTCCACAACCTCCTCAACTAGTGAATCCAAATAGTCAAAGGCTTTTTGCCAGAAGTTTTCATCTTTAAGGTTCACACCTACTTTTTCCAATAGCTTTTCTGGTTTGTCTTTTCCTCCACTTTCAAGAAGCTCTATATACTTTGGAACGAAGCTTTTGCCTTCTTCAAGATACTTTTGATAAAGAGCTATCACAAGGGCATTGGCAAAGTTGTAAGCATACACATAAAAGGGTGCAAAGAATATGTGAGGAATTGCGCTCCATTCTTTGTGATATTCTTCTGTGATTTTGACGCTGCCACCAAACATCACTTCAAGTTCTTCTTTGTAGATATCTGAGAGCTCATCGTAAGATGCAAATCCTTCTTTTTCTATGACATCATGAGCTTTCATTTCAAATCTTACAAACATGTTCTGTCTGAACATTGTTGCAAATATATCTTCGATCTTGGACGCAATGAACGCTTTTCTTTCTTCTCCATCAAGTTCATTCTTCAGCTTATCAAAAACCAAAAACTCCCCAAAGACAGACGCAACTTCTGCCATAGTAAGCGGTGTATGGTAATTGTAGATATTCTGCTTTGAAGAGAGCGTACCATGGACCCCATGGCCAAGTTCATGGGCAAGAGTCATTACATCCCTAATTTTTCCAGTGAAGTTTAAAAGAACATAGGGTTTGTAATTCGGTATACTGTACGAGCAGAATGCTCCTCCCCTTTTCCCTTCCGCAGGAAATACATCTATTCTTTTCTCTTCAAAGAAACTCTCAACGATTTTTCCTATATCATCAGAGAACTCATAATATGCTTCAAGAACAATTTTCTTAGCATCATTGAAGGAGTATTCCTTCGTTTCTTTTAAAAGAGGGGCGTATATATCTGCAAGGGTTAGTTCTTCGTCAAGATATTCAGCTTTCCATTTGTAGTATTTGTGAACGAGTTTCGTATTATCAATGGTAACATCTATAAGCCTTTGAACTGTTTCATCGTCGACTTCGTTTTCGAAATTTCTCATTGATATTGGTGTAGGGTAGTTCCTTAATTTTGCTTCCGTATCCCAGTCTTTAGCTACCAGATTATATAGCCCCTCTATTGTAAGTTTGTCCTGACCGTATCTTTCAAAGAATATCTTCATGGCTTTTCTTCTTACCTGAGGATTGGGATCATATCTTAAAGCTCTTACTTGTTCTCCTGTCATTTTCTTTCCATCAATTTCAAAAATGTAAGAAGAAGTTATCTTTTCATAAAGATCTGCTAATCCATTTCTTCTTGTGTTGGAGAATGTTGCAAGAACTTTTTCTGCATCTTCAGGTAATATGTGCTTCTTTTCCTCTATAATCCTTTCAAAAATTTTTTTGTAATCTTGTAGATCATCTGACCATCTGCTTAAGGTTTCATCAGATATTTTTGCAAGTTTGGCTTTCATTATCGCCAAGATCTCTTCTATCTGGACAGCTTTGTTTCTTATCATCCCGTACATCTTTTGAGCAGAGCCATCTTTCATATTCTTAGAAAATTTTAAAGAAGCATATTGCTCTGCTTTGAAAGCTTTTGTGAGGATTTCTTCCAATTCCTTCAAAATGTTTTTTACATCTTCCGAAGATGTCGCGTTATCTATGTTGCTAAATTTCCCAAGTATAACCTGAGACTTCTTTGCAGCGTCTTCTATATCTTTAAAAGCTTCATCATCGGAGTTATAAAAGTGAGAAAAATCCCATTCCATGTTCAATTCCCTCCCTCTTTACAGAATCTCATCAATGATATCTTCCACCATTTTCCATTGGAAAGTTGTGGTCTTGTCCATTATCCCAAGGCGGCTTTCGACAACAACGCCGCCCGATTCAATGGACGGATCCGGTTGAATCTCCACATTTTGTGGAAGTGAATCTTTGATTTGATTTATGATTTGGATATCAGTGGGGTTCACTCTCAGAGTTATAGTTGCAGTATCGTATATCTTGGCTAACGCGGAGAGAACTCTTCTATTTACTAAT
This sequence comes from Thermotogaceae bacterium, assembly GCA_027065235.1. Taxonomy (GTDB): domain Bacteria; phylum Thermotogota; class Thermotogae; order Thermotogales; family Thermotogaceae; genus JAGHBG01. The sequence goes on from JAMOOR010000292.1 coordinate 2,886, forward strand.
TCTTCATCTATTTCTTTTTCTAGGATTTTCTTAATGATAATTTTTACTATAGGAAGTATCATATCAGATAATTTTTTAACCTCATTTTCAATCAATGAAGGAGTAGCAGCGATTATGTTTTTCAGTTTTTCTTTTTCTTTCTTGGTAATCTCAAGCTCTTCTTTATAAGAAAGCTTTGCCTCCTCAACGATTTTTTTAGCCTGATCTTGCGCATCTGAAATTATCTTTTCGGCTTTCTTTTTTGCTTCTTCTACTATAAGCTTCGCCTTTTCATTTGCTTCTGATAATATTTTTTCTTTTAGAAGTTTTAGCTCCTCACTTTCTTTCTTCTCTTTATCACTTAGTTCTTTCTTTCCTATCTTTCTTATCGATTCTGCATCAACTATTATTCTGTAACTCTTAATAAGCATATCAGAGGATCAACTCCTCTCCTCCACCCCTTGCTATAACTATCTCTCCAGCCTCTTCCAATCTTCTTATCACATTTATTATCTTTTGCTGGGCTTCTTCAACATCTTTTACTCTTACAGGTCCCATGAATTCCAATTCATCCTTAAGAAGCTGCGCTGCTCTCTTGGACATGTTTTTGAATATCTTCTCTTTCACCTCGTCTGAGGCGCCTTTTAGGGCAACTGCTAAGTCTTTCGTATCAACCTCTCTTAAGACAAGCTGTATAGATCTATCATCAAGCTTGAGTATATCTTCAAAGACAAACATTCTTCTCCTGATTTCCTCGGCGAGTTCTGGCGATTCTTGCGATAATCTTTCCATAATAGTTTTTTCGGTTTGTCTGTCGATGTTATTCATTATCTCAGCTGCCGTTTCTACACCACCAACTTTACTAAACTGCTGACTCACAATACCTGATAACTTTCTTTCCAAGCTTCTTTCTATTTCTTTTACTATTTCTGGTGAAGTTCTTTCCAAGAGTGCTATTCTCTTTATAACCTCTATTTGTAGCTCCTCTGGTAATGCACCCAATATCTGGGAAGCCATAGTTGGTTCAAGATAACTTAGTACAAGAGCAATTACTTGTGGATGTTCATTCTGCAAAAAATTTACAAGTTGTAAAGGATCAGCCTTTTTAACAAACTCGAAAGGTTTAACCTGCAAACTAGATACCAATCTTTCAATTATTTTCATGGCTTTTTCAGGGCCAAAGGCTTTTTCAAGAACCTTTTTTGCGTATTCTATTCCCCCAGCTGTAAGCATTTCTCTGGCTTTGAGTATCTCAGAGAATTCCTGAAGGACCGCTCTTTTTTCTTCATCGGAAATCTGTCCAAGATTTGCAATTTCTATGGTAAGCATTTCGACATCAGCTTCGTCAAGGTGTTTCATAACTTGTGCAGCTTTTTCAGGCCCTAGCACAACAAGTAGTATTGCAGCTTTTCTCCTACCAGGTATATCAGCAGATTTAATACCACCCATTGCTTTCTCCCCCTTTTATCAAGAGGAACCACTTATCCACATTCTTATAACGTATGCAATTTCTGAAGGATCCTTTTCAAATGATTTCTGTAAAGCTTCTTTCAAATCTCGGAGTTCCTTCATCTCTGGTGTGAGTTCTTCTTCCTCTTCTACAGTTTCCTTCTGTTCTTCTAAAAGGCGTTTTATCTCCTCTTCGAGCATTAATTTTCTCGATTCTATGAGCTTCCTCGCTTTTACTCTCCTTATCTGCAAGATCATTAAATACACAAGCAAGAAGCTAATTATAGTAAGAAGTGTAACACCTATAGCGAAATACTTGAATTTTTCTTTCTTTTGCATCTCCTCCATGAATTTTTGAACCATTATATCTTCCGTTCTATCAAATGGAAGGAAGGTTACAGCAAGGTCTGTTAATGTAGCGCTGGCTCCAATGCCAGCCGTTAATATATTACGTACTTCGTCAGCTAACTTTTTTTTCACGTCAGGACTCATAGTTTCTATGTTGGAGGACGAAGCATCAACAATTACAGAAACTGAAATAGCTTTTATTTCTCCTTCTTTATTTTGAACCAATTTTTCGTAAATCTCGTTAAGCTCGTAATTGGTTATATTGCTGCTCCTTTCATATGTACCTGTACCATTTCCCGTAACATATGAGTAACCTGGTGGAACGTTGGATTCACTGCCAGGTGCTCCACCTTCTGGGGGCATGTTAATAGCTTTTTCGTGTTCTGTTTGTTGGCTTCTTACGAGTCCACCTTTTTTATCAGGTTTTTCATACTTTTTCATTTCTTTTTCAAGTTTTTCCCAATCAAAACTTATATCTGTAATAACCTCTACCCTTCCTGCCCCAAAAACTTTTTCCAAAGGTTTTTGGATTTTTTGTTGATAATACTGTTCGAGTTTCATTTTGAGTTCCATCTTGCTGGAAGCCATCATGGTCTCTCCCTCAGAAATTACTTTGTCGCTAAGTACGTGTGAATACTGGTCGATAACTTTGACGTCTTTTAAATCTAATCCTTCAACGGCACCGGCCACAAGTTCCATTATCCCTTTAATTTGTTGTGTTGTAAGCTGAACTCCTGGTTCAAGTTCTACAAACACGGATGCCCTTGGTTTTGTCATGCCACCTCTTACATAATATGTGTATTTTGGAAGCACAAGATGGACTCGAGCAGCTTTAATTCCTTTAATTGTAACTATCGTTTTTGCAAGTTCTCCCTGAAGGGCTATTTGATACCTAACTTGCTTGTCAAAACTTGTTGCTCCCAAACTTCCCTGTTCTACGAGTTCAAATCCTTTCATATTACTGCCAATTACTCCTGAAGCCGCCAACTTCATTCTTATTTCGTATATGTTGTATTTAACAGGTATGTATATTCTATTTCCAGCTTCTACTTTATACGGAACACCCATATCGTCCAATGCCCTTGTGATATTCCCAGCTTCTTCATCAGATATACCACCAATTAGAAGGGCATATGGAGGGTGAGTGGCGAAAACTATGCCAACAATTATGGCTACAACAACCGCGAGGGCCGCACCACCTATAAGTATTCTTTGCGCTGAACTAAGGTTTCCCCACCAATCTTTTAACTTCGCAAAATATCTTTTTAAAGTTTCTAAGAAAGCGTTCATTTCTTTTTATCACCTCGTCATGTATTTTACCACCATTCATCAGAATTTTATCTCTTTATCAAGAATGAGATGTACAACTACACCAAAAAAGCTAGAAAGAGAAAGAAATATAGCTGCATTTTTTTTCATATTCATTCCAAAAATGGCTGCTAAAAATATCGTAGCTCCATAAAGAACAGCAAAGCGTACTGTATGCAAGAACCCTCTGTGTTTAAGAAGTTTTAAAAAGTAACCTGTTAGTAAACCAAAAAGAACGGAGGATGTTACGAGAAATGGACCATATAATGTACCGAATTTTTTAAAGAAATTTTTAATGAGATCAGATTTGTAAAAACAGTAAACAAAAAAAGCAGGAATGATTGCATGGGTGAAATACCTTATAGGTGCGAAATCTGCGTCTATATCAGGAAGATCGCTTCCTAGCACGAAGAGAATGTAGGATAAAATTACTACATCCACGCCAAATGTGGTTATCGGATCTATTTTTGATAATAAAAAGTAGGATATGTAAAAAACAGGATAGAGAAGGCTTCCTAAAAGCAAATGTACCCTTATTCCAGGCAAGTTATTTTCCCCCCAGATTTTTCAGTATTCCGTCAATTATTCCGTCGTTTTCTATTCCAAAAGCCGTTATTTCTTCTTTTCCAATCAATTTTCCAAGCTCTTCTTTGGTGAAGATTTCTATAGCTTTAACTCCAAAGCTTTCACATCTGGTTTTAATGTCTCTTTTTATTCTTTCACTAGCGTTTGTTGCTATAATTACAAGCTTCTTTTCTCTATTGGATCTTATGTAACCTCTTATTCTTTCCTTCCCAAATACTAAGCTATTCGACCTTGCAGCAAATCCTAAAAGTGAATATATCTTGTTTTTCAAAGTGTATCCCTCCTGTTATAATTTATCCTGTGAGGTGATGATAGTGCATAGGTTCGTTCTTACGATTATAGTTGTTTTTTTGATAGTTTCTACTGTGTATTCCTTTAATATCTTAATGTTTGGTGGTTTTTCTTATGCTACACCAACTGGATGGTGCCTAGGGACGGGGTTTTATCAGGACCTTGCAAGACTTGATATTTATGTAACGTACGACGATGGAGCGAAAAGGTTAGGTTTTAATGTATTTGGCTTTATCCCTCTGTTTCGCCAAGGGGTTTTCCTCGGCGGCCCCTCGATGATGTATTTGTACAGTGATTTTGAGGGAGGATGGCAAGGGAAAGGAACGGTAGGAATAGCCCTGGGAGCAGATTTTAGTGATTACACATTCCTTTTTGGAGTATATTATCCAATAAGCTATTCTTTTTCCTTTGCTAAAGATATTTTTGTGGAACTAAAGTATTATTTAAAACCTCCAAATGGAATGACATTTAAAGATAAGCTATTTTTTTCCTTTGTATATACTGAAAGTTCTTTTAGATTTGGAGTGGGTTTATTAGAACCTGTACCGTGAGACATCACCAATCAAGGGAAAGATTGACCACCTTTGAATAGTGTTTAATAACATAAGGTTTGATGAACCGCAAAATTCTCGATTCTGCAATGTATTGCGCTTCTTCGGGCAATAACACTGGAAAAATTCTCTACATTCAGATTTATCAATCCCCATATCCTTTTTACTTATCTATTAAAGTCGCTTCGGGTGAATCGTACTGAATAACCGCTAACAAAAAAAATACAACCAAGAT
>JAMOOR010000293.1 GCA_027065235.1 Thermotogaceae bacterium
CACTCATAGTAACTTTCTCTATACCAAGCTCTTTCCAATTGTAATTTCTTATATTCTCCAAGACCCTCTCAATGGCTTTCTTAGCCGCATCTATTTCTGTGGCTGGCATGAGTATCAAAAACTCTTCTCCTCCATACCTCCCCGCAAGATCTGTATCTCTGATAGTGGAAGATATTATCTTTCCAACCCTCTTTAGAACCTCATCACCTGTAACATGACCATAAGTATCGTTCACCTTTTTAAAATCGTCTATATCCATCATGGCCAAGGAGAATTTCAGCCTTTGCCTTGTTGCAAGCTTCGCATACTCTTCCACCTTTAACAATATTATTTTCTTAACCAAAAGCCCTGTCAACGAATCGACATCGGCGGCTATCTTATAATCCCAGAAAAGGTTTAATGTTCTAAAAAGAACTTTTAAAGAATCCTGTATATCCTTACTTAGCGTTATAATCTTTTTTCTTTCCGCATCATTAAGACCACTGTAAGCTATAACCCCGATTTCTTCACCATCTATCTCTATGAGGTTGTAAAAAGAAAATTCAACTTTTATAGGATCTTTTGCATGGTAGTTAACATTGCCGTACCACTCCCAGTCAGATGGTGTTGTAGGTTTGTTCAAGAGATTTAAAAGCTCGTCTCTAACTTCCTTTGGATTTACCCCTGCCATGCTCTTTGAGAAAGCATAAACCCTTCCCATGGAAGGTGATATGAGAAGAATGTACATGACTCCTATTTCGGCAAAATTTGTTAGCATGTTCCAAAGCTTTCTTATCACATAAACCTCGTCATCAACTTTTTTTACAAGCTCCAAAATATCCCTGTTTATCCTCTCTTTTCTCAAGTCCTCATCAATTACTTCCATAAGAGTTTGAATGCTTGCAGTGTTTATCTCAATTGTTTTGCTTTTGTCAGCTTCAAAGTTCACTATAAGGAAATTGTCAAGTTTGCTTTTAACAGCTTCTATTCCATCAGCCTTTTTTATAAAAAGATCTGCCCCATATTCCTTGGCCCAATATTCATTGATCATGTCATCTGTAAAGGATGTTAAAACGACCCCAGCATTTTTGAAAGCATCATTCGCTCTTAAAAACCTTATCACATAAGATCCATTCACCTTTGGAAGAAGGTAGTCTACTATTATAACATCCGGTTTGTATTTCATCGCCTTGCTCAATCCCTCAAGCCCGTCATATGCTGTGTAAACTTTGAAACCCTTTTCTGTTAGGTAATCGTAGAAAATCCTTCTCCAAACGCCATCATCGTCGATAACCAATGCTGTTTGCACAGCACCACCCCCGCGGCCGCAACACGGCAAAATTTTAACATTTTTTAGATGAAACAATAAACTATGAATAAGGAGATCATACAATCAATTTAAAATGT
>JAMOOR010000294.1 GCA_027065235.1 Thermotogaceae bacterium
TGCAGCTGGTTCATCCAAAAGCAAAAGGGAGGGCTCTGACATTAGAGCTCTCCCCAATTCCACCATTTTTTGCACTCCATAAGGAAGATTTGCAGCGTAAACTCCCATCCTATTCTTTATTTCAAGAATATCTGCTATGTAAAATGCAAAAGATAAAGCTTTTCTATATTCGCTTCTGTACTTTTTATTTGCAATTATTTCATCGATGAAACTTTGTTCGTACTTTGTATGGAAGCCTACAAGAATGTTTTCGAGTACTGTCATGTACTTGAAAAGTGTTGGGCTTTGAAAGGCTCTGGATATTCCAAGGGAAGCTATCTTATGGGGTTTCAATGCTGTTATATCCATTCCATTGAAAAGCACTTTTCCAGCTTCTTTTTTAACTATGCCACTTATGGCGTTGAAGACGGTTGTTTTTCCTGCACCATTTGGACCTATGAGCGCGTGAAGTGTTCCCTTTTCAACGCTCATATTGAGACCATCAACAGCTTTGACTCCACCAAAACTTACCCGCAAATCCTCCAACTTTAATATTTCCATCTTATTCCTCCAGTCCCATGAGAGATGTTATAGGTTTGAATACACCATTTTCTATTTTTATGAAGTACATTGTAGATTTACCTCTTCTTTTATTAACACCGTAAGTTATGTCTTTTGCCATTATTCCGTTCCAATGATTGAAACTTTCCAAAGCTTTTACGAGTTTCTCTCTTGTTGGAGAGCTTCCCGCCCTTTTCAAGGCTTCTGTAAATACTTCTGCAGCTATGAAGCCAGCCACTGCGTATGATGAGGGAATTTCTTTTGGATAGGATTTCTGATATATCTCTGTGAATTTTTGATAATCCTTTGTGTATTCTGGATTGTCTTTTGATGGTATTGGAACCCAGCCAGTTACGATTACGCCTTCCACATAATCTCCTCCGAGTTTTACGAGGGCAGGATCGGCGTTTGGATAAATTGTTACTATGGTTCCTTCATAGCCATAATCCTTTAATGTTTTTATCCACCTAAGAGTATCTGTTATGAATCCATATATCACAACGGCATCAGGATTGGCATTTAATACCTTTAGAGCTAAGGAGCTATAATCGGTTTCAAGAGGGTTGTAGGGAAGCTCAAGCTTCGGAGACATGGAGTATTTAGAAAGGCGCTTTTTCACACCAGTAAGCCCTTCGTTTCCAACATCGTTGTTCATGTAAAGAACTGCTATGGATTTCTTTTCAAGTTTTTCAACGAGGAACTTTGCTATCAGCTGACCTTCAAGAAGGTAATCTGGTTGGACTGGGAAAATGTACTTTTTTGGAGGATTGGACAGTTTTGAAGAACCAGAGCCTTGATAAACAAATGGAACGCCTTTGGAATTAAGGTAATCCATAACCGCAAGGCACCCATAAGTTCCAAGCCCTCCAACTATAGCAAATACCTTATCTTCTTCCACGAGCCTTTTGACTTCTACCACTGTTTTCGACGGATTAAGCTGGTCATCAGCCACAATGAGCTCTATTTTTCTACCATAAACTCCGCCGTTTGAATTCACCCAGTTAAAGTAAGCTTTCATCCCTTTTGTCATCCCCTGGCCTATAACAGCGTAAGGTCCAGATAAAGCTTGAAATGTTCCTATAACTACCTTATCAGGATAAACTCCATCTTCTGCAAAAATCATGATCACTGCAAGCATCAAAACGAGAAAAACTGTAAACCTTCTCATGCTCACCACCTCCCAGTTTTGATATTTAGAAACTGCCATACTCTTCCATTTCCCAAGAATCATCATCTTTCGTGTATAGATTGTAACTTTCCTTCCCCAGCAAAGTATCAACAAATCCTCTATCAAGACTTCCTTCTTTCTCTATAAAGCGAACTATAAACTCTAAGGTTTCGTAGGGATGAGTTATTGGAAATCCATGATCGAAACCAATATTCGGTTCTATGATGAGAGCTTGGACATCTGCTTCAGCTCTCTTCAAATCATACTTGGTGTTCTGAAATGACTGGTCCATGACAACAAGGTCTCCTCTCCACTTTGCATAGTCTGTCCTCGCCTTTATAAGTAGTACCCTTTTGCCTTTAAAGGACTTTATTTTTCCACTTCCTGATATGACAACCTCATCACCATTTGAATTAATGTGTTTAATCACTTTATCTGTTGAGTTAAACATATGGCATGCATAAAGCGACTCAGGCATGTATTGAATAGAAAGGACATCCATCAACGATTCTGTGTAAAACGGGTTATTCGTAAAACTATCATCCTTGGGTTTAAAGGCAGCTGGATCGTATTTTAATATATCATTGAAGACCATCATATCCCATGTTAGCTTCACATTCTCAAATGTTCTGCTTTTTCCCTGCCAGCTCCTTTGATGAAACTCCATAGCTGACAGACTGTCCACCCAATCTCCAGCTGCGTAAACTTTCCCTGTTTTTGGATCAACTCCTGCATTACTTTGCGTGAAGAAGATTCTGATGCCACGAGAACCCATCCCAGCGAGTGATATAATTGCGTCGTATTTTTCGGGGTCAAGGTGAACCATCTCTATAACCACGCCGAACCCCATAGAATATCCCACAAGAGTGATATTACCTTTCCTTAATTTTTCATCTTTTTGTACAATTTCGTTAAAATCTGCGGCAAAATCTGCCAAAGTGCGAATTTTTTTGTAATAGGATGATCTTCCGCTTCCCCGATAATCAAAGGTGTAGAATGTATATTTATCGTTGATTTCGCTAATGGATTTAACGAAAGACAATATAGGTTCAAAGATTTTTCCAGATGTGTTGTTTCCCGGCACTAATATAACGGGCTTCGATCCGTGTCCTGCAACTCTTATATAAATTTTCTCCCCATTGCTTAAATCAACATAATATCCGAAACTTTCCACCATCACTATCATATCCTTTCATTAAATTACCGCACCGCCATCTACACCAATCACTTGTCCTGTTATGTAGCTTGATTCATCACTGGCTAAGAACAAGTAAACTCTTGCCACTTCTTCAGGTTTGCCGAATCTTTTTAAAGCGATCTTTTTTTGGAAGAACTCTTTGAGTTTATCTGGTATCTTTTCCACCATCGGAGTTTCTATAAATCCGGGAGCGACGGCATTGACTCTTATCGCAGCACCTTTTCTGGAAAACTCCTTTGCCCATGTTTTCGTCATTCCAATAACTCCAGCCTTAGTTGCTGCATAATTTGTTTGACCTATGTTTCCATATATTCCGACTACAGAGGAAGTATTTACAATACTGCCCCTACCAGCTTCTAACATGTAGGGATAAACAGCTTTTGTCATGTTGAAAACGCCCTTTAGGTTGACATTAATTACAGCATCCCAATCTTTCTCTTCTAACTTTTCTATCAGAGCATCTCTTGTTATTCCTGCATTGTTGATGAGTACATCTATTTTTCCAAACTTCTTAAAAACGTCTCCAACTGCCTCTTTAACTTCTTCGAATTTGCTAACATCTACTATATAAGTTGTTAAGTTTTCTTTTAAGTTACCTGAATCTTCTTTGAGCTTTTTAAGAGAATCTTCGTTTACATCAAAAGCGGCAACTTTTGCCCCCTCTTGCAAGAAGAGAAGTGTCGCTGCCCTACCTATTCCGCTGGCTGCACCGGTTATAATACACACTTTATCTTTGAGCCTCATTCGAACACCTCCTTAATCCACATTTTGAATCAAAACGGCCGTTCCCATGCCCCCACCTATGCATAAGGTTGCGAGACCCCATTCCAAATTCCTTTTTTTGAGTTCGTAGATTAGAGTTACCACAAGCCTATTTCCAGTGGCGCCAATAGGATGACCAAGAGCTATAGCTCCGCCGTTGACATTTAGTCTTTCTTTTATGTGATCTTCGCTTACTTTGAAAATCCTGCTCCATTCTCTCACTACGGCTATGCTCTGCACGGCAAAAGCTTCGTTAAGTTCTATCAGATCGATATCTTCAAATGGCAAGTTAACTTTTTCCATCAATTTTTGAACCGCCGGCACAGGGCCAAGCCCCATTTCTATGGGATCAACACCTGCTTGAGCCCATGAAACGATCCTTGCTAAAGGTTTTAAACCGAGTTTTTCGACTACTTTCTTTGAGGCAAGTATGGTGGCACTTGCACCATCATTTATTCCGCTGGAGTTTCCAGCAGTTACCGTTCCATCTTTCTTAAATGCAGGCTTTAAAGCAGCAAGTTTTTCAAGGGTAACATCTGGTCTTGGATGTTCATCCTGGGTGATTTCAACCTCTGATTTTTTCGTTTTAACTAAGACTGGTGATATCTCATCTTTAAACTTACCACTTTCCATCGCTGCTTTTGTTTTCATCTGACTCCAATATGCAAATTCGTCCTGTTCTTTTCTCGTTATTTCGAACTTTTCTGCAAGGTGCTCTGCAGTTACTCCCATGTGAACATGGTTAAAAATATCTGTGAGTCCGTCATAGATCATGCTGTCTATGATTTCGTAATTTCCAAACTTCGTTCCGAATCTGGACTTGTATGGGATTAGATGAGGTGCTTGAGACATACTTTCCATTCCGCCAGCTAACACAATATCTGCTTCACCAAGCTTTATATCTTGTGATCCAAGCATCAAGGCTTTCATTCCACTGCCACATACCATATTTACTGTATAAGCTGGAACTTGGACAGGTACACCAACTCCAATTGAAACTTGGCGTGCAGGCCCCATACCCTGCCCAGCCATAAGAACATTTCCAAATATTGTCTCATCGACTTGTGAAGGCTCAATGTTTGATTGATCCAAAGCAGCTTTTGCTGCAACTTTTGCAAGTTCAACAGCTGGTATGTCCTTAAAAGAACCGCCAAATTTCCCTATAGGAGTTCTTTTAGCTCCGACAACGAAAATCTCCACAATCATCACCTCACAAAATTCCGATTTTTTTAGCTTCCTTCTTGAGCCAATCCCTAAAGTCAGGATGGGCAATTTCTATTAGCATTTTTGCTCTTTCTCGGACACTTCTTCCCCTTAGATGAGCTATACCAAATTCCGTTACCACATAATCTATATCTTGCCTTGGAATGGTTACAGCAGACCCCTCAGGTAACATAGGAACGATTGTTGAAAGCTGCCCGCCTTTTGCAGTAGATTTAAGTGCAATGATCCCTTTGCCGCCTTTACTCATAACTGCTCCTCTGTGGGTATCAAGTTGGCCTCCTGTTCCGCTGTAGTGGCGAGGTCCTATGGATTCCGAGCATACATTCCCCGTGAGATCAACCATCAACGCTGTATTTATACTTACCATCTTTTGGTTCTGTGCTATTACATATGGATCATTTACATACTTCCCCCTAAAAAACATTACAGCGGGATTGTTATTTACGAATTTGTACATTCTTTTTGTTCCAAAGGCGAATGTACACACAAACTTTCCTTTCCAAAGAGTTTTATTTTTGTTCGTTATAACTCCCATTTCAAAGAGATCTATCATGGATTCAGTCAGCATTTCCGTATGGACTCCCAAGTTCTTCTTATCCTTAAATAGGCGGGCTACTGCATCAGGGATTGCTCCTATGCCAAGTTGAATAGTTGATCCATTTTCTACAAGTTCTGAGATATTGTTCGCAATCATTTTTTCTGTTTCTCCGGGCTGAACAGGTTTGACCTCTGGGAGTTCATAATCTACTTCAACTATGTAATCCACTTCGGTTATATGTACACTAGTGTCTCCGTGGGTAGCAGGGGCATTGGGATTCACTTCAAGAACCACGATTTTGGCAGCTTCGAGTATGTCTTTCTCATATACAACACTGGCTGAAAGTGTTAAAAAACCATTCTCATCCATAGGAGAAGCAACTCCAACAAAGAGGTCAATACTCCGTGATGCTATCAAATCCGTTCCAGCTTGATGGAGATTATTAGGAACATAAGTTACTGATCGTCTTCCTTCCTTTAAAGCATCCCTGTTTGGTTTGCCATAGAACCACGAATCGTTCGTGAAACTTTGTTCGTATTTCTCTTCATAGAAGAAGGAATAAGGTTTCATATTCAAGCATGTGAAGACTTGAACATCTTTTGCTTTTGATTTATGAAGGCTGCTTAGAAAAACTTGTGGCTCCATTGGGGTCATACCAACCACTATAGTCATGCCGTCTCTGATTAAATTCAGGATATCATCTAAAGTTGATAATTTCTTTTTGTAAAGTTCATTCCACTTTTTCACACTACCAACCCCTTTATTCCTTTGTATATAAACTTAGAGATTTTTTTCAGAGATTTTCTTTCATCTGCTTTCGTATGAAACAGCAAATCTTCTCCCATGAAATGACCAATACCCATAAGAAATACTGCAAGATCCTCAACTGGATATTCAAGAATCTGACCATTTTTGATAGAGGATTTAAGCGGAGGCAGATAACTTTCGTGAATTCTTTTGTAGTAATCTATAGCAATTTCGGGAAGGATAAATTCAGCTTCTCGCACTATTCTGTAGATTCCAGAATGGACTTTAAAGAATCTCAAGAAAGCATAATACCCTGCTATTTCAGCATCTCTTCTGTCTTTGATATTTGATATAGCCTCTTTTATGGTGTGTCTTAGTGCTTTATTTATCCTAAAAACAAGTTCTTTCAATATATCCAACTTGGTTTCAAAGTAAAGATAGAAAGTTCCAAGTCCTACACCAGCTGCTCGGGTAATGTCGTATATTTGCGTTTTTCTGAAACCATTTTCTGAGAATAGCTTTTCAGCAGAAGAAAGGATTTTTGCCTTCGTTGTATCCTCTTCAACTTTCATTGGAGATATTTTGATTTTGAATATCTTTTCATCAAGTACATGATTATTTGGATCCAAACCGTTCCATATAAAGTTTAAAAGAGAGATGCCTGCATCTTTACTTAAATCCATATTCCAGAAATATTTCCACATCGTCATGAATCTAACAGAACCCCAAATGTACCAAAAAAGTTCATCGGAATTGTCCAGTCCGATTTCTCCCAATTTTTTGATTAAAATTCCTTTGATTTTCTTTGGTATAAACGAGAATGTAAATTCAGCCTCGTGCAAGACCTTGCATATTTTTGTGTTTTCCTCAACGAAGTAAATGTAATCCTCTATCAATCTTGTAAGTTTGCTTTCAGTCGTAAAGCCCTTAACCTTTAGCTCTAAATCCAACTTTTCTATGCCATTTTCAAATATATGCTTTACAAGAACATTCTTTCCCTTAAAGTTCTTGTAAAAAGTGGAATTGCTGACTTTTGCTTCTCGCACTATCTGTGCTATTGACACATCTTCTATACCGTTTGTGGCAAATAAATTAAACGCTGCCTCTTTGATTCTTTCCCTTGATGAACCCAATGTTTTCTTCTCCTCTCTAATTACATAAATGAATCATCATTACCATATAGATATAAATAGATAAATACCATTCATATGATATCACCGCATGTACCTTTTACAAAAACTTGATATTCATCCATTTTTCCTGAAAATTCATCATATTCATTGATTATCTTGCAAAATCGCGTAAATACTCCTGATTTCGTACGGTAGTGCAAAACAAACGTGTCTATGTAGAGAAAGACGAAAGGTGCAAAAGACTCTATC
>JAMOOR010000295.1 GCA_027065235.1 Thermotogaceae bacterium
GACAGAATAGCAAACAAAATAAGCTTTTTCATACAATCCCTCCCCTATAGAAGTTGCTGAAACTTCATTAACATCCTCTTTTTCACTGATATCATATTTTTCACTGATATCATAATACATAATAGCATCTTCTACTTATTCATTGGAAATCATATTTAACCAGCAATATTACTGATATTTCAAACTGTATTCCATCAGAACCCCTGCATGCCTTTCCTTCTTGCTTTGTTCTGAAGCACTTTAAAAGAAAAAGCACCAAGTCCCAGATACAGGAGTGAAAGAACTGTCAAAATGATGAGCTCCTTCCCAGGGTTCAGCAGAGTATTTGTACTCATCAGGAAATGACGAGTGAGATCCAGTCCCCAGGTGAAAGGAAAGGCAAAGGAAAGGTACATCAGTCCCTTTGGAAGTACACTCACCGGGAAGAACATACCTCCTATTAGAGGAGCTGCATTTCCAAGCAAGCTCACCAGCTCATCTCCTTCTTTGAACCTTAGAGTAACACCAAAAAACAGGAAAACAAACCCGAAAGAAGCAATTATGGAGAGGATAACCACACCAGCTGCAAGGGCGAACCCGATCGGACTGAGAGTCATAAAATTCATCAGTATTGCAAGCACGATTATGGGTACAGACTCTATAGTGACTTTCACAAGACCAAAAACCGACCATGAAAAGATGTATCCCAGGGTACTGATGGGCATCGTGAGTATCTCTTCCAACTGTCCTATTCTCATATAGTATCTCAGGGTGAACACAGTTCCCCAGAGAACTTCAACATAGTTCCAGTATGCCGCACCCAGCAACAGGTATCCAATGATGTTCTCCGTGTTTGTAGCGCCATAAAAAAACTGTACAAGGCCCGATTTTGAGCCAAGATAGAAAAGCAAAACAACCGGAATGATCGTCAAAAGAGGAGTGAGAAAAGAACCATACCAGTCTATTCTGTATCTCTTTGCACTCAGAAAACTCGCTTTTGCAAGATGAAGACTACTCACCATGTCTCCCACTCCCCTTTTCTTCTGATCTCAATCTCTGCCTTTCTGAGCAACCATATTCCAAGAATCAAATAAGCAACACTGAGAGTCGTTAATATCAGCAGCTGGTGGACAAAGCCGTTCGTGTCTCCTTTTATTAAACGCCTTCCCATGGATATGAGATAGGTGAGCGGTATCATGTAAGAAACAAATCGGACATAGATGGGAAAGTTCTCAACCGGGTTGACCATTCCTGAAAGGATTCCAAAAAAGAACTGAGCGGTGGAATTTATGCTCCTGATTCTCTTCTTCCAAAGCGACAATGCCGCAAAAAATATGGAAAAGAAAGTTATGTAAATACCACTCACCACCAGCAAAAGAAGAAAGAGAAG
>JAMOOR010000296.1 GCA_027065235.1 Thermotogaceae bacterium
TATCTTGCATATCCCAACAGTTGGAATGGTGTCAAAACCATCTATTTCATCTTCGGCTACGATTATTTCGTTATTCTCCCCGAGCCTTGCGTTATGAACAACATATTTTTTATCACTATTTTCAACTCTTTCGCTGTTTGTAACTTCCTCTATAGTGTTTCCTTCAATCTTCAATATATACACATAAGTTTCAGCGAATACATATAAATAATTACCGTATTTCACAAAGCTTTTCTGCGATGAATCGTCGACAAATGCGTAGCTTGAGATGTACTTTAACTTATTGGGATTTGACGCATCGACCATCACTATGCCGTCTTTGGAAAGCATCAACAGGGTATTTACATCACTTTCAATTTTTTCCATTGTAGTAAAGCTGGCAACACTACCTTCAGTTACATTTCCATAACTGTCCTTTGCGACTACTTTCCAGTAATATGTCTTGGAATATCCAAGCTCCGATGCCTTATATTCTGTTTCCTTTGAATCTGTCAGTTTCCTTGCTCCTTCATCTCCATTTCTAACCTTTTCTTCATCATCGGAAAAGTATAGATCATATACTATATCGTCACCTTCTTCATCCTTCCCTTCCCATTTAAGTGTAACTTCCAATCCCTCTATCTCTTCGCCATCACTTGGTGAAATGTATGTGATCTTTGGCGGATAATTTGGAACTGTTGTAAAGCTCCATACATCACTTTTATACTCCCTCCCAGTTTCATCTTTCGCTACAATCCTCCAGTAGTATTTCGTGCTGTATTTCAAATTATGAACAGTGTATCTGTGAGATGTAGTTGTTCCAAGTAGAGATTCATTACTTAAGCTTTCGACAAGTGAAACATCAGTTGAAAGATACACAGAAAATTCGTATGTTTTGTCATCGTCCACATTCCATACAAGAACTGGTGATATATCTACTCCAGTTGCTTTATCCTCTGGTTGAGATAGCGTTATAAATCCAGCTACACCTCCAGCTGATATCCTAAAACTCCACACCTCAGACTTCCCAACGTTTTCCTCAGAATCAACAGCTGCTACCATCCAGTAGTAATCCACATCAGGTTCAAGATCGGAGTATATAAACTCAGTTTCTGTTGAATCCTTTAGTTTTAAAGCGGCATCACTCATAGCTTGCACTTGTTCTTTGTCATCTGAGATGTAGAGAAAGAATCTCAAGGTATCCCCGTCTGTGTCAATCGCACTCCATGTGAATTTGACGGGCGTGGATTCCAATACAGCACCGTTTTCAGGGGATTTCAAAGTAACCTGCGGCGGGTAATTCATGAGCTGCGTTATATATTCGCATGAGTATAAGAGCAGAATTGATATAACCATAGCTAACACAATCAAAACTTTCTT
>JAMOOR010000297.1 GCA_027065235.1 Thermotogaceae bacterium
GTCACCATTGTATGAAAACCACTTGAGAATCTACTAAATACCTCATCAGCATGAACTTTCTTTAAAGCTTTTACAACCTCCTCTTCCGGTATTGAATCATCGAAAAGTCTGACATTATCGATTATCGTCCCTGAGAAAAGTATAACTTCCTGCGGGACAACAGCTATTTGCCTTCTGAGGTATGAAAGGTCAAATTCTTTTATATCGTTCCCATCTATCAGTATCTCTCCTTTTTGTGGCCTGTATGTAAGGTTCAACAAAGAAAGCATAGAGGTTTTTCCTGCTCCCGTTTCTCCAACAATTGCGTTGATTCCACCAGAATCAAAAGTTGCGTTTATACCCTTTAAAACCCAATTCTCATCCTCATAAGCGAACCATACATCTTTGAACTCTATTGTTCCATTTTGTATCTCGTACTTTTTTCCTCTTCCTTCGTGTTCTCTTGTTTCTTTGAGTATCCTTTCTATCTTGTCAGCTGATGCGAGACTGTTTTGGGCTATATCGAATTTTTCTGCAAAGTCCTTAATAGGGCCAAAAAACATGTCAAGGTAGCTTCCGAAGGCAAAGAGTGTTCCTATCCCTATCTCCTGATGATATACATATTTAGCTCCAAACCATGCTATTATCGCAAGCCCTAAGGAAAAGAGCCAATCCATAAGTGGCCTATAGAATCCATAGAGCTTGATCTGCTTTAAAGCGCTCTTGTAATAATCTTCCGTGATCTCCTCAAACTCCCTTTTTTTAACCTCGCGAACTTCAAAAGCTTGCACCACTACCATTCCTGCAAGGTGCTCAGCAAGGAAGGCGTTTATCCTTGCTATGTTGGATCTTATAAGATTATATATCTGCCTTGAATATTTCCTAAATATCACGGTGAAAACTACAACGATTATTATCACTGGGGAAAGATTTGCAAAGAGTTTTGCGGACATCGTAACGAGCATATAGACTATTCCGATTATCAAAAAGAAATCCTTTACAAGGGCGGTTATGACCGTGGTGAAAAATTCCATCAAGTTCTGCGTGTCGTTCGTAATTCTTGTCGTTATAACCCCCGAATGGTTTTTATCGAAGAAACTCATTGGAAGATGTAAAACATGTTTATAAAGATCTTTCCTTATCTCGTAGACTATTTTTGCTCCTGTGTAAGATGATATGTAAAGTGATAGGAAATTCAAAGCGAAACCCGATGATATGACTATGAGAAATTTAATAGCTTCCCTTGCAACTCCTTCTATTCTCTGAGTCTGGTCTATACTGGTGTTTGTTATGTAAGAATCTATCGCCTTTTTAACAATATTTGGCGGCATAACATCTATCCATGCAGAGACAACCACTACCAATATAGAAAATGAAAT
>JAMOOR010000298.1 GCA_027065235.1 Thermotogaceae bacterium
AACAGAAACGATCTTTTTCACAGGGGTTGATAATTTTGTTTCCGTTGCAGCCATAACCTGTGTTGAAGCAGGTGTAATGCTGGAAAGCTGCCTTTCAAGGTCCGTTATTATATACTGCAAAGCCTCTATCTCTTCTTCACTACCTGAAACTATTATGTAATTCCTATTTGGTATTACGATTATCTTAAGTGTTGGAAAACGATCTTTGAGACTGCTTAACACACTCTCAATTGGAAGATCTGAGGAATAGCTTATTAACTTTATCTTGTATTTTCCTCTCTTAAAGAGAGAGGATATATCAATAGCCTTTTTTATAGTCTCTTCATCCCCAATAAACATCATTTTCCCCATGTTCTTTAAAGGAAAGATTTTCAGCGTAGGATATATCTCTTTCACGAGTTTTATATACTCTTCATAGGAGAATTCACCAGATATATCGTAGGTTATCATAGTAGCCGCTCCAGCTTTCTTTAAGGATTCAACAACGGTTTCAACTTTAGTAGCTTCCGTGGATACTAACGTTTCTGAAGAGCTTTGAGTAACAACAACCTTCCCCACTTTCGTTGTTGTTGAAGGCTTGGTAATTAACTCAGAAGACGTTGAAGTTTTCGTCTCTTCCTCAATTTTTCTTTCAAATGATTTTTCAATATAGGCTTTAAGAATTTCCTTTACTTTGTTTATAGATGAAAGGGTGGTAGATTTTATAAGTATTTTTCCAATGTCAGGATAATAGTATACAGTTACAGTCGCTCCTTCATCTTTTGATACATAATCCCTTATTTCATTTATTACATTTGGATCTATTTTTCTGCTTATTCCCAGCGATTCTGTATAGAGGCTTTCTTCCTCCTCTTTTGTAACTTTCTCTCCTTTTTCCTCCGACTTGGTACTCTCCTCCATTTTCTTAGGAGTTTTCTTTTCTAAAGTTTCTTTGTACTTGTCCTTTAATTTCTTAACCATTTCAAAGGCTGATTCTAAAGCTTCTTTAGAGTCAGAAATCACGACTACCTTCCTTAAAGACGGGTAATAAACTATGGAAAGATTCTTTGGATTTTCGGTCATCTTTACAAAATCTGTAACCTCTTTTAATGCTTCCTGAAAATATTCCCTACTACCTTCTGGTACTTCTACATCAAGTGTTTTATATTGATTTTCTTCCTTCTCTTTCTTGCCGATTAATCCCAACCTATTGAGCACGTCTTTCATCTTTGATACGGTAGCTAAATCCCCCTTAAGCACCACTTTATCTGGCTCTAAGTATGTAACAGACGCATTGAACATCTCACTCAAGATTCTCGAAGCTTCCGAAGGATTCTTAACCTTCACTACCTCATAACCACTTTTTCCACTTAGAAGTTCTACGATCTTGGAATGTATCGCTGGCCCCCCATATACAAGAATGATTGATTTTCTTTTCAAATATTCGACAACAGCTCCGGGATATATTTCGGAAAAATACTCTATCGATTTTCCGAGTGATTGGGGCTGACTCACTTCAATTTTTGTTGTTGGGCCTTCTTCTTCTTCTTTCATCATAGGTTGGTAAGAAGCTGCCGAGGAGGGCAGTTTATATATACCCCAGAACTTGTTAAACTTTTCTGTTATATCTCCTCCCGCTTTTCCAACGTAGAGTGTTCCATCCGGGAAATATGAGTAAGCTACGCCTGGAACGGAGATAAGTATCACTCTGAATGCATCCTCTGGCGAAACATTATGCAATTTTATAGATGGAACACTTAAATTTGACACTTCATTGGATATAACCACATTCACGTCTATATATTCGGAAAGGTACTTTATAACTTCTGCTAAACTCATTCCAGGTTCAAAGGAGAGGTTGACTCTTTTAGGAATCTTTTTGAACTTTATAAAGACTGAGTTTTTCCTTGTCGTAACCTCAGGCCTCAGAGGCAGTAATGTATAAAAAGTTACGTAGGTTTCCTTGCCAAGATCTATAAACCTAACACTTTCAAGAGGGCCAAGATGGACAGGAAGGTACATATAGGATAATCTTAAGTTCGAAAACACCAGTGAAAAAACTGTTTTCGACAAATCTTCTTCAGTTTTGAATATTGGCGTTTTGTCAAAAGTCATGGTTATCAATATATACGAATCTGTATCTGAAACATTTATATCCACCAACTTTTCAGAAAATGCTAAACTAATTAAAGAAACCACTACAATTACTATCAACCATTTACTCCTCATCTTATTACTCTTAACCCCCCTTCCTTAATGTCCAGAACAACTACACCAACGCTCGATGTGTAAACTATAAGGTATCTATCCAATATTAAATCATTCAATCCATAACTTTTTGTAATGTTACCAAATTTTAGATATATTCTTCCACCCGATGATGTAATTATGTACCCTGCAAAAGATATGGAATTAATAACGTCTGGTGATTCTATTATCAAATCTCTCATGTATTCCTTACCTTTTTCTGTATAGTAAGGTGTAAACATAATCGGAGTTCTAACTTCCTTATGCACGAGGTTTTTATAACTCTCAAGAAACTCTGGAGTTATCTTTACGGGAACTATACTGTGAACCACCTTTGTTAGTTCAGCTTTTGACCTTCTAAAAAAGGGAAGGTTAAATGATAAACTTCCGTTCATGAAAAAATAATATCCAAGCGCTGCTACCCATATAATTATAGCTATCACAAGAAGTATCACCGTTCTTCTATTCATTGTTTCACTTCCAAATACTCTATTATGCAGTCCACGTCTATAGTATTGGACATATCCAAAGGAAAGACAGTTATTGGAATAGCTATCGGATTTTTTATATAAAGCTTATCAAATCTCAAGTTTGATGTAGTCGTTACTAGATTAACTAGTTTATAAACCTTACTTGGTGGAATGGAACCGCTAATATAGATAAGATGATTTTTGGTATCGAATCTCACAATTACATCTTTTGGCAATAGACTTTTTAAACTGTTTATATCGATTGACCTATCGAGAGAATCCTGGATTTTCTCCAAATTCTCCTTCTGCAAAACATAATTATCATATGCTTCAACCAATCTCTTTGCAGCGGTTGGATACGCTTTTCTTAAAAAGAGCATACTTTTGTATTTATTAAGCGGAAGAAACACGAATCCTAATATAAAAACTAATATACCGATAAATGTTGCTAACCTTCTATCTATTGCCGGAAACATTTAAGCTGAACACCACCCTTTCAAGCTTTATCTTATCTATAAAGTTTACGTTGAATATAACATTGCTTTTCAGTGTACCAACTTTTCTCAAGAAATATTCCATTTTTTCTAGATTCTCCGCTGTTGAAGGATCATAAATTCTATACATATCAACATCTAAAGAATTTCCTGTCCAAGAAAGCTCCTTTAGAACCATCCATTCATTCCTTTTCGTTTCCCATAGGTTAAAAATTTCCTTCAGCATCTTCTTGGAAATGTAAGATTTCTTTATAAAG
This sequence comes from Thermotogaceae bacterium, assembly GCA_027065235.1. Classification (GTDB taxonomy): domain Bacteria; phylum Thermotogota; class Thermotogae; order Thermotogales; family Thermotogaceae; genus JAGHBG01. The sequence continues at coordinate 3,448 of JAMOOR010000298.1, forward strand.
TCTAAGGTCTCCTTTTGACGGGTTTTCAACACTGTGGCCTTCAATGAAAACGCTTCAGAAGATCTATTTAACACATCGATATCTTGCTTCGTCCCTCTGAATTTGTAATCTATTATACTCAAAGCTTTCTTGTAGATAACGTTGTAAGAATCCACCTCCTTCTCCCAATAAACATCCAACATGTAATATGCAGCTATAGATGGAAGCAGCATTATGAAAACGTATATTAAAAATGTTGTGAATTTAACCTTTTTTCTTTTTGATGAATACAGATTTAATTCTTCCACTCTCCACACCCCTTAAGGTTAAGCCAAGAGCTCCTTTGTAAATGTTAAGCCAAATATTGGGAAAATTGGCAGAATGTTTTAACGAAAATTTACCTAACGTTAAATTAGAATTTACAGAAGAGAAGGCTTCCTTGAATATATCTTCAAACACATTTGGATCCGTAATCAGAACAACTGCATTTATATCATCCAAACTGATATTTTGAATGCTCTCATTTATTGTCAAAGAAATCTCTCTGACTATTTCAAGTGAGAGATCTGCAAGTTCTCCTTTCAAAAAAGCTATCTCGGTATCGTTTAACTCATCTGTGCTCTCTATTTGATAAACGTCCATCCCGCTGTTCTCTCTTATAAAATCTATCATCCTGCTTAATTCCCTAAAAATGACCCTAATTCCCAGCGTTTCCATGAACGATTGAAGAATAACAGCTATATAATTGTTTACGAAACTCAAAACAACAAAAATTAAATTTCCTTTTAGGCTAACATCTATTGCGTAAAGATACTTGAACACATCAGGTATAAGTACATCAGGTTCTCCTATTCCAAGATCTTCTAAATTCTTTAAAACTGTCTCTGATATATTCTCTTTCTTCGCTATCGCAAATATTCCTTTGTTTTCCGTCCTTCCAACCAAAGTTGAAAGAATTTCTTCCGCAGAAATTCCAAAATTCCTTGCCGCTTCCAATTTTGCCATCTCCTCATACTCTCTCCTCTTGAGCTTGGGAGGAACATCTATTGTAATAAAGATCACTGAATCCATTCTAGCGTTGGTTACTATAACATCCTCTATATCAAAACTCAGCTTACCCTTAACGTTTGGAAATCTTTTCTCCCCATCTCCACTTTTTTCTACAACAAAAAACTTTTCTATTTCTAGCTTTTCAAACCTTTTTCTTGCCTGAATTAATGTGGCCTTGGTTTCAGATAAATCTACACCTACAATTCTTTTTTGTTGAAAAAGTCCACCCACCTTTTCACCTCTTACTGTCCTTTATAGTTATGTAACCAGTTACAGGCTGAAAACTCATACTCCAATTTTTTGCATATATTGTACCAGCACAGCTTGGAAAAATGGACGAATACCATATCCAACCTCCAAACCTACTGCAAGAGGAATATACTTTTTCCGCATTAATGGCTTCCGTTTTTCTAAACCCACTTCCCAGTATCAACCTCTTATAATCTTTTGTTATTATAAGTATTGAAACAGACTCATTCGCGTTTCTCATCATATCCATATCCCGGAATATTGAAACCTTCAGATTGGTAGCGTCGTAAACAGCATCATCTGGAGGCTTTATATAACCAACCAAAATATAAACAGCTGAAATCATAACGAAAATTGCTATTACTACATCTATTACCTTCACATTCCTCCGCCTCCACCCACTCCTGTCTGAAACTGAAATATCGTCGAATAAAGTCCCAATGCAAGAAAGGCTATAAAACCTCCTATAAAGGCTATAAGCATTGGCTCTATCATTGATATAAACTTTTTAACTTCTATACGGAGCTGCTGAGTATAAAAGTCAGCAACCTTATTTAAAACTTCGTCTAACTTTCCTGTGGCTTCCCCAGTTCCTATCATTTCATACACAAGTTGAGGAACAACGCTAACCGTTTTTAAAGAATCTCTTAAGGTTTTCCCCTCTTTTACCAACGTGATAACTTTTTCCATCTTAGAAACCATTGAATAGCTTCCAGTAGCCTGAGCAGCCATCATCAAAGCATTTGGAAGGCTCACCCCAGCTCCAACCAATATTCCCAAGGTCCTGGAGAATCTTTCAATAGAAGATTTTTGTTTTATGTTCTTAAAACCAGGTATAATTGATGACACAGCATCTTTAAACATCCTTCCCACCGTCGTTGATAAGAAAAATTTCATGCCTCCTATAATTAAAACAGCAACTATAGCGATTTCTACTTTATAAGCAGAGATGAATTCACTCACACTCAGCATAAACGCAACAATACCTGAGGGTTGTAATCCTATTTTCTTTATAAGTGCGGGTATTATATAAAAAGCGATAACTCCAACAATCAAGATAGCAAATCCCATAACAAAAGTAGGGTATCTCATAGCGGCTTTTACTTCATCAGCTAACTCTTTCGATGACTCGTAAAAGTCTGCAACCTTTTCTAATGTCTCGTCAAGAACTCCTCCCTCCTCTCCCGCCTTAATCAGATTAATGAAAATAGGTTCAAAAGCTCCGGTTTCCTCGAAGGCTTCCGATAAGCTTTTACCCTCTTCTATATCATCAATCACTGACTTAAGAATCTTTCTGAACCTATTTGAAAAAACGGTTTGCTCTGAAAGTATCTCCAGCGCATTCTTGACCCTTATACCTGCTGAAATCATCGTTGCAAGTTGTCTCGAGAACACTGCTAGCTCATTGATTGAAATACTAAAGAAGGTACGTTTCTTTTTGGATTTTACTTTAGCACCTGCTCCACTTTTAAGCGGCTTCGTTCTTTTCTCTATTCTAAGTACTTTCAAGCCCTTTCCAGCGAGCTCATTTGTTGCCCCCCACTCATTGGGAGCTTCTATAACCCCTTTCACTTTTTTTCCACTTTTGTCATAAGCTATGTACCTGTAAACAGGCAAAAATATCACCTCTTAAGTAACGGCATGCAATCTGTTAACATTTTAGCATTTTTTAATATAGTTTCAAATCTTCCGCAGTCATAGTTAACACCAGCGAATTTATCCGCTCTCACAAAATCTACTATCTTCAAATCAGGAGACATTACAATTACGAACTCTCCGGAAGGGATTTTGTCTTTTACAACAACCACTGATTTTCCATCCGTCAATATTCCGCTTCCAAGCGATAATGCCCTAACCACTTTATGTATACCATACGAGAAAACCTCACACAATCCCGGCATATCAGAACCATACGCAACATTGGTTATAGGAAAGCCGATGGTTTCGTTTTCAAGGAGAATCTTATCTTTTATTCCTTCTGGTTTTATCTTCTCTTCAGTCCTCCCAAATTTCGACTTTAACTTTGTCAAAATTTCGGAAACATCACCTTCCTTGTAAGCCCTCAAAGCCTGCCTTCTGCTTTCATAAAGCTCATCAAAAGCCCCCGCCTTGATCAGGGCTTCTACGGTGGACCCTCCTCCTACCTTTCTTGATAGCTCTTCCACTCCATTAAAAGGCCCTTTTTCTTGAAGTTTTTTTGCGTATTCCTTTCCTATTCCTTTTATTACAACAACTGGAAGCCTTATATCTTTACCATCCGCACCTCCCAAAGGATCGTTAACGGATGGAAGAAGAACTCTGTAACCTCTGCAAATCGCTTCTTGCACTATAAGAAAAATCTTCCACGGATCGGAGGGGTTGTTTTCTATAAAGCTCAATAAAAACTCTGGAAAGAAATTCTCCTTGTAGAAAGAAAGCCAATAACTTATATGAGCATAAGCCACGCTATGCGACTTATTAAAAGCGTAAGATGAAAACTCTTTTATAAAATTCACGACATCCTCAATGAAGCTTTCCTTGTAACCCTTTTTCTTCATTCCTTCTTTTAGAAGCTTCAACGTTCTTTCCATAAGCGCTGGATCCTTCTTTGCAACAGCTTTTCTGAGATCATCCGCCTCTGAAAGACTCATTCCGGAAAGCTTAACCGCCATCATCATTATCTGCTCTTGGTATATCGCAAGACCGTAAGTCTCCTTCAAGATATCCTCAAGTTCATCGGGAGAACTCCAAGATCTTTCTGTTCGTCTTTTC
>JAMOOR010000299.1 GCA_027065235.1 Thermotogaceae bacterium
ATGTCAAAGGAGGTATGATGTATGCTTTATGTTGGTATTGATGTGTCTGCTGATAAATTTCATGTCGCTATTTACTACCCTGATTCTAAGTCTTTCAAACTCCTCTCTTTCCCTCAATCTCGACATGGTTTCGATGATTTCAAATCTGTCCTCTTGGGTCTCAACGATGATCTATACATAGCTCTTGAAGCCACTGGCTCTTATTCTCATAACCTCTTTTCTTTCCTCGAAAGCCTCGATTTCAATGTGCTGCTCCTTCATCCCTACGCAGTTAAGAATATCCTCAGAGCTTTCTCTAAATCTAAGACTGATTCCATCGATGCCAAGAACATCGCTCTTTCTGTATATCTACTGGATGGGAATTTAAAATCTTCTTATACCCTGCCTGACAATATCTTGTCACTCAGGAAATTGGTTAGATTCAGGGCTTCTTTAACAAAATCCATGTCTAATTTGCAAAAGCAACTTAGGGATGTTCTTAGATACAACATGCCTGAGATACTTAGCTTTTTCAAGACGCTATCCTCCAATGTCTTGATTTCTCTGCTTTCTAATTATCCTTCAAGAAAACATATATTGTCTCATGAAAAGGAAGTTATAAAGCTGCTCGCTTCTTTCAAGAACTGGTCTGAGGGGAAAGCGAGGAGTCTCATTCATGAACTAAAACATTCAATAGCTGCAAGCGATCCGTATGATTCTGAGGCGATTATCATCTCATCAATAGCATTACAGATGAAGGAGATAAAGGAGCAAATAGAGAAAGTAAACAAGCAAATAGATAAAATTCTCTCTGATATACCCCAAAACCCGATATCAACTGATAAAGCAAAGTGGTAAGAGCTACTACAGATGTGGTATATCGAAAAAGGGGAATAAGATGCTAAGATGCATCTTTTACAACCTTGCAATCAGGGTGCTAAGGCTTGTGCCGAAGTATAGGAGGAAATACAATGAACTTGTAAAAAGGGGTAAGCATCCAAAGGTAGCGATAACAGCTATAGCACGAAAGTTAGCGGAGCTGGTTTTTATACTTTGGAAAAGGAATATCCCATTTGATCCCTGCATGGCTACTTAGCTTTTATCATTTTCAAAGACCTTTTATTTTTCTTTTAAATTACATATTGACTTTTTAGAGTATCCCCTCTCTACTATTTTACTCTCCAGTTCTTCAGGGGAGCGGTATAATACTATGCTATGGCAGTAAGTAGAAATATCATAGCTGGATCATAAATGGAGAAGAGCAAAGGATAGAAGCCTCGAAAGTATTAGCAGACTCGGGAGTATCAGAAGGCTTTAAGTTAGCCAAGATAATCCAGCATGGGTTATCAAAAGTAGATAGTCAACTATGA
>JAMOOR010000300.1 GCA_027065235.1 Thermotogaceae bacterium
CTTAAGATAAGGAAAGTTCCTAAGGAAGAGATAAAGGAAAGGGTAACGAGAATGCTTGACATCGTAAAGCTCAGAGGTCTTGAAAATAGATACCCATATCAATTGTCAGGTGGTCAGCAGCAAAGGGTGGCTTTCGCAAGGGCTCTTGTGTTTTCGCCATCTATATTGCTCCTTGACGAACCACTTTCCAATCTTGATGCAAAGCTCAGAGAAGAGATGAGATTTGAAGTAAAAGATCTTCAAAAAAGACTTGGGATAACGGTTGTTTATGTGACTCACGACCAGAGTGAAGCTATGGCCATGTCAGACAGAGTTGTTGTTCTAAAAGATGGAGTGATTCAGCAGGTGGGAACTCCTCTTGAAATTTATGAAAATCCTTCGAATGAATTTGTAGCTGATTTCATAGGAAATGCCAATTTCTTCACGGTGAGTGTAAATAGTGGCATGGCAATTTTTGAAGAGCTTGAGGGCAAGCCAAAAGCTGCGGTTAAAAATGTTGAAAATGGATCTTATAAAGCTATGGTGCGTCCAGAAGACATCATATTGGCAGAAGGAGAGGGAAGAGGAAAGATACTAAAAAGGGCGTTTTTGGGAAAGGAAATAGTCTATACAGTGATATCTGGTAAGAGTTCTTTCAAAGTTACAACGCCCAAAGATCAATTATTCGATGAGAATGAAAGTGTAAATTTCCGCATCAAAAAGTTGGTGGTGCTGAAAAAATGAAAATAAGGATATTGGGAGGAGTGAACGAAAAGGGCAGAGTAGGATTTGAAATGCTGGACGAAAAATTGGTGCTGGATTTTGGAGTTAAAAGAAAACCAAATGGAAAAAGAGAAGAAATTTATCCTTTGATGCCTAAAGAAGCCAAGTATCTTTTTATCTCCCATGTCCATACCGATCACACAGGAGCAGTTCCCCTTCTTGAAGATATAAAGATAATGACCACAGATGAAACATTTTCAAGAATAAAAGATTATATTGCTGGATGGGTGAAAACTTGCAAACTGTGGAAACTTCCTATCGATGAAGATAAATATCAAAAGTTTCTTAAAAAAGATATTAAAAAAATGCCATTTTCTGATGAATGGACGGTAGGCGTCTCTGGCCACGTTCCGGGATCAGTATGGGTTAAAATAGATCAGCTTTTATATACAGGAGATATGAATCCTTCCTCTCCATCATTTGATATAGATCTTTTGCCGAAAGCGAAAATTCTAATAATGGATATGGCCTATGGTGATGAAGAGCTTCCCGGACCCGAATTTTTGCTAAATGTAATCGAAAAGAACAAAGATAAAAGAATAATAATGCCTCTTCCGCCATTTGGAAGATCTCAAGAAATCTTCGAT
>JAMOOR010000301.1 GCA_027065235.1 Thermotogaceae bacterium
CTATATGGGAGACTCCTTTTTGTGGTATTGTTGATAATAGTTTTGATAATAGTTTCTCTTCACCTTCTATCATGCTTAAAAATCGCTGATTTTTATCTATAACTTCGAACTGAAAGAATTCACCATCTTCTTTTGTTGGTGAACCTATGCTTTTATCTTCTGGCCTTCTATGATGATATACGGCTGTCATATTAGTATCTATGCCTTTTGGTTTGCCGTCTTTAAATGTTATAAATTCATGGCCAAACTCTTTTGTCTGTATGTTTTCTTTTTTTACCTTTTCTGCCTGTTTTTCGTCGTCCATAAAGTAGATCTCGTCGCTATCCTTTTTTCTCATCAGAGAGAATGGTGTTGGTAGAGACCCTTCCGGGTATGCATTTAAGAATTTCACCTTGCCGTTTATGAATATGTCGTAGAAATCGTCGTCTGTGCCAAATTTCTTTATGTACATACCTGCAAAGAACCCATTTATGGAACTGCCGGGTATATAACTTAGGGATCTGTTTATGCCGTATGTTGGGTCATATAATACAAGTGGTTCGTCTGCTTTTATGTAAAAATTTATCCTATCTGTTGTTTTGATGTTGTCTAAAGGCTTCTCTTTCTCTTTGTTTGTATTTATAAGTGTTAGCTTGATGTTGCCGAACCCTCTGCTTCGTGAAAGGCCAAAATGTCTTGAGACTTTGCATACCTTCTTAAAATCATCGATAAGATCATCTTCAAGATCTATGTCGAAGTAGAATTCAAGTCCTTTCTTTAATGCTCTTAATGTTCTTAAGCTTTTCTCCTTTGCAACACCATCTTCTATAGCCGTCTGGGAGAATTCCGAAGTAAAGCTTTTTATTACAAGCTCGGCGGGTAGGTATATGTCGTTTTCTTTCTTTGAATTGATAAGCTTTATAAGGCTTTTTATCTCTTTGTAATCCTTTATGTATCCGTTTGATAGTTTCAACGATGCAGGCTGACTGCTTCCTGGAATTCCGAATATTCTGTTAAATTTATCTCTGTTTAGAATATTGTAGCTACACAGTTCTTCTGCGTATTCCCTTAAAACGCCCTTTATTCGTTTTGAAGGTATTATTGGAATACCCATTTCATCATAGACGACATCAATGTCAATAATATTTCCAACTCCTTCGCCGGATGAGAATATTGTTTCTGAAAGTAGTCTCATTTTTAGTTGCATTTTTGTTATTCCTCCAGTTGGTTGTAATAGCCGTACATTTCGACGGCATCAAAATAGGGTGTTATAAGTTCGTTTTCTATTTTTACAAGGTATTCTTCTTCTGTCCTGTAGCTATCTTCCCAAATCCACGGAAGGTCTATCCTTCTTGTT
>JAMOOR010000302.1 GCA_027065235.1 Thermotogaceae bacterium
GTTTCCAATGATTACCAAAAGCGAAAACAGAAACAGGCGAACCCAGTTCGTGCCGTATTCTGAGGGTAAATCCGCTAACAGCCATTCAACAAAGTTATGACCATAGGCTTTAACTTTGCTTAACTTGCCCTGTGCGTTTTTTAGCCGAGCCCTACGCTTAGCGCGCATTTCGAGGACGAACATCCTATCTGCTTCCTCTCGCTTGCCTTCTTTTTCGTAAGTGAGACGCTGAACACGACGGGCTTCGATTTCCGCTTCGGGGAGCTTGAACCATTCGCTTGGGATGTCAATGTCAATGCCTTTTCGAATGTCTACATGAAAGAAATCAAGCTTGCCATGGAATTTGAATTTTTCATTTTCGGGTTTTCCTTGAAAAGAGATCGGCTCGTTAAATGAAGCTCCCTCAAAAGAGACATCTTCTTTAAAAACAGTTCCTTCAAAATAGGAGTACCCCTCAAATACTGAGGCAGAGAAATTTGTTGGACCCTTAAAAATTACTGGGGAGTCAGGGTCTTTTTCAATAGCTATTCCACTATACTCAAGCACGGGTATCATTCCAATACTCAGTTGTCCAAATATTGAAGGCGCCCTGAATATAGCCTCGCTAAAACTAACATAATCACTAAACACAACATTAGAGAAAACTATCTCTCTATTGAACTCTGAAGTATCGAATGAAACTTCTTTCTTGAACTCAACCCGATGAAGGTGAAATGGGAGGTTAAATGTGCATTCATCAAACCTTACTCCCTTTGAAAACACCACATTTGAAAGATTCACCCAACTTTCAAGATTGGGGGATTCTCCAAATGTGGAACCTGCAAATGAAACAGTTTCAAAGAAATTGGCATCTGTGACAACGAAATCTCTCAAAAACGAGCATTCACTAAAGTCTGTTTCTCCTTTGAAGGTGGCACCATAAAGTTTAACCCATCCGTCAAATGTACTCCGGGAGAAATAAGCTGTTTTGTGGAAAATTGTGTCGCGAGAATCAACATTTCCCCTAAAAGAGCAGTTATGAAAATAAGCATCACCCTTGAATTGAACCCACATGAAATTAAGATATTTTTCTGAACCCTTGGAAAAGATAGTGCGATCAAAGTGAACATCATCTAAAAATACCGAGGCAAAAAAACTAACCCCCCCAAGAAACTTAACAAAAGGAAAGTATGCGTTTCTCTTAAACGTTACGTGGTCAAACTTTGCATTTCCCGTAAACATGGATTCCATAAAGGATACTCCTGATTCGAAGATTCCATGTGAAAAATTAACATCTTCCTTGAAGGTAGTATATTCAAATGAAAACCCTACTGAACGTGGAATCTCTGGAAA
>JAMOOR010000303.1 GCA_027065235.1 Thermotogaceae bacterium
CGCCTGTAGGTTTGTTATATCCCTACCCTTAAATATTATCCTTCCATCGTAGATTTTGTACTTCGGATTCCCAGCGATAGCCATGAGCAAAGTCGATTTACCGCTACCGTTGGGTCCAAAAAGAGCGTAAGTTTGCCCCTTTTGAATGTAAAGGTTAACGTTTTGAAGAATCTTTCTCCCATCAACTTCGACACCCAAGTTCACTACTCTAAGTATCCCTCTATCCATGGAATGTTAGGCTCAACCTAAAACATAAAAGGTTTTTGAATTAGAACTCGATGATGCTTACATCTCCATCCTCAACTATCGCAAAAGTCCTCTTACCAGTTAGATAACCGCAAACCTCTCCCGGATTGATTATTATCTTGTTTTCATCCTTTTCAACCTTCGCTTCATGCGTATGCCCCAACACAAGGTACATGTGATCGGTTTTCTTCAGAATCTCGACAATCCTTGCGTCGGTTCCGTGATAAACAACTCCATTTGGAAACTCGACAATCTCTCCTATTATCCACCCGTTATCCTCTGCAATTTTTGTCAGCAATCTTTTTTCACCATCGTTGTTCCCAAAAGCAAAGTAAATTCTCTTTCCCAAATCTTTGAGAGCTTTCATTGCAAACGGAGCGATTATGTCTCCCGCATGCACAACAAACTCGAATCTCTCGGATTTCAAAGTGTCGATCAAATCTCTTATAGCCTGCATGTTGTCGTGTGTATCAGATATAACGACGAACCTCATGCCGTATAGTTTGGAAGTCTGATAATAACGTTTTTTCAAGTTTATATATGAAGATTTGAGCATTTTGATATTTTTATCGTTCCAATTAAGCTTAAATCTTGGGATGCTAACTTCAACTTACAATGATCGATGTTTGGAGGGAGTTCATCGAAAATTATTGTGAGGATAAGATAAAAGAATTGGTAGCTAAATATGGAGAGAACGGTCACGTTAAACCCTCAATTGAAATAGATGTTAAGAATAGGCTAAGAAATTTTCTTTATTCGAGAAACCTTGAAGATGAACTTGAAAAGAAACCAGATACCGTTATAAACATGATAAAATCGGCTGTAAGAGATATATGCAGAATGTACGATGTAGAGATCAGAGATTTCAACGTCAGATTCGTAAATCTGCCGAAGAGAATGCTAATAAAGAATCTCAACCACATGTTTATAAACAAGTTCGTTTCCGTTGAGGGAATTGTTAGAAAGGTTTACGAGCCGAAACCAGTTTTGAAGTATGCTGTTTTTGAATGTCCGAGTTGTGGAAAGGAGTATCACGTTGAGGTTGATGGCGGATTTGTGCAGAGACCTTTCAAGTGCG
>JAMOOR010000304.1 GCA_027065235.1 Thermotogaceae bacterium
AAGAAATTTCCAAATTTGAAAAAGAATATTTCGAAGCTATTAAAAAAGCAAAAGAAAATTTAGAAAAAGATTTTATAGAATTTCTCAAATTGCCAAACAAGACTTAAGATATACCATAATTTACTCATACCTCAACGCTTCTACAGGGTCGAGTTTTGAGGCTTTGTGGGCAGGAAATACACCGAAAAATAGCCCAATCGCCATGGATATACCTGTTGCAATAAGAATCACATTAGGAGAGAGAATAAAAGGTATATTTATAAACCCCGAAATAATCTTTCCTGCTATCGCTCCTAAGATGATTCCAAATATTCCACCGGTAAGTGTCACAATAACTGCTTCCAAAATAAATTGAAGGAGTATAGATGATCTTGTAGCTCCGAGCGCTTTTCTTATTCCTATTTCTCTTGTCCTTTCTATTACAGAAACAAGCATTATGTTCATTATTCCTATTCCTCCAACAAGAAGTGATATTCCGGCGATACCACCAAGAACAAGGTTAAGAATTGTCAGGCTTTCATTTAAAGTTTGGAGTATATATTCTTGACTTATAATGGAATATCTATCTTCTGAATGGAATTTTTTAAAGAAATAGTCGTCTATCTCCTGCATAGCTATTTGGGTTAGTTCTGGTTCCCTTACTTTTGCAAGGATAAGAGAAACCTTCTTTGTATGGAAAATACGAAGCTTTGCTGTTTTGAAAGGCACTATTACAGCTTCATCTGGCCGGAAGAAGAGAAATTGACCAGCAGGTTCTAAAACACCAACTATGGTGAATGTTCTCTTACCAACAGGAGTTAATATTGATATACTTCTTCCTATGGCAGGTTCATCGCCGAAAAGATCTTCTTTTAATTTTTGGCCTATTACACAGACGCTTTTGCTTTCATCAGAAGGTAATGTTAATCTTCCCTCCATTACATTTATCTGTAGTATAGACCATATATCAGACTTTGCACCAACAAGGTTGGCAATAGTATTAATTGCTCCAGCCTGCACATTCATTTGCATTGTCAAAATGGGAGTCACTCCATCAAGGGATGTAGAGTACGCAAGAAGTTTATCAGCATCTTCTTCCGTGAATACATCCCCAACAGCTTGAGCAAGCCTTCCCTTTCCTGCGGTTTTACCCGGCATTATCATCAATATATTCGATCCAAGAGAAGAAATATTCTTCTTTATTGAACTTCCTGCACCTTCTCCTAAAGCTACTACAGCTATAACGGCTGCTATTCCTATAGTTATTCCTAAAACGGAAAGAAATGTCCTTGTTTTATTTGAAAGAATAGATCTGATTGCGCTTTTTAACATTTCAAATATCATTCTTTCACCTCTATTTCGTGTATATTTCCATCTTTTATATGAACAACTCTGTCTCCTATTTTTGCAACTTCACTGTCATGTGTCACAACTACTATTGTCATTCCCTGTTTGTTCAGATCTTTTAGAATGTTTATTATCATATCGCCGCTTTTACTGTCTAAGTTTCCGGTTGGTTCATCAGCAAGAATGAGCTTGGGTGAATTAGCAAGCGCTCGTGCTATAGCAACTCTTTGCTGCTGCCCTCCAGAAAGCTGTGAAGGAAGATGATGCATCCTGTTTTCAAGCCCCATTTTTTTCAAAAGCTCTTTAGCCCTCTTAGTTCTTTCCTTTTTTGGTATACCTGCATAAACCATTGGAAGTTCAACATTCTCGACAGCATTCATTTTTGGTAGAAGATTGAATTGTTGAAATATGAATCCTATAAAACGATTTCTCATCTTTGCAAGTTCATTATCATTCATTGAACTGACATCTTTCCCTGCAAGAATGATTTTCCCGCTGGTAGGTTTATCTAAGAGTCCCAAAAGGTGTAAAAGCGTTGATTTTCCACTACCAGATGGCCCCATTATAACCAATATTTCCCCTTCTTTTATATCAAGGTTTATTCCTCTCAATGCATTTACTTTAACATCTCCTAAATCATATACTTTTGTCACATTTTTGATCTCGATAAGATTCATTTCTTAGGCATCCTCCTCATAATACCTTTGTAGTTGATACCTTTATTCAATAATGTATTTTTCAGTGTGGATTGTTTTTCTATAATAATTACATCTCCCTCTTTAAGCCCTGATAGAACCTGAGCAAAGAAGTCTCCAATATAACCTACTTTTACCTCTTTTATCTCTGTTTTTTCTCCATTTTTCACCTTTACATAATATTTACCTTCTTTGGGCATTAGAGCATTGGAAGGTATTATTAGTGCATCTTTTATATTTGCTATGATTATGCTGATATCACAGTTCATACCTGGCACAAGCTTTTCCATATTTGTAGCTTTTTCTATTTCCACCTTTATTGGAAACACTACAAGTCCTCCATTGCTCACTGCAACTGGGGATATATAAGATACTTGTCCCATCGCTTTTATCTCTGGTAAAGCTTCAAAACTTATAACAGTTCTGCTGCCTATCTCAATTTTCCCGTAATCTACTTCATCGACTGCTGCTTCTACATAAATATCTTTGCTCACTACTCTTGCGATTCTTGTACCATTTCCACCAACTACATCACCTTCGTCTACATAAACCTCAGCTACTATACCGTCAAACGGGGCGTATATTTTTGTTTCCTCTAACCTCTTTTTTGCTATATCCATCTCCAATTTTTTAATAGCTATGTCTGATTTTGAACCAGATATTAAAACTTCCTCATAAGCTTTCTTTGCTTTTTCATAGTCCAGTCTATACTCATCATCTTCAATTTCAACAATTAGATCTCCCTTTTTTACTCTGTCGCCTTCCTGGACATAAACCTTTTTTATAATGCCAGAGACATGTGATTTTACTGTTATATCATCTTTTGCTCTAATTGAACCGCTCACATCGATACTTTCTACTATCGGTCCTCTTTTAACGGTATATTCTTGAACGGGATTTATAGTTTCTTTTTTTGCAGAGGTATTACATGAAGTGATTAACAAAACTGTCAATATTATAAATATAACTGTGTAAAACTTTTTCATTGATTCACCTCCAAAAGCTTTTCTAAATCTACCCCACAAGTTGACAGGTACTGCAGCTTCAAAATCAAAAGGTCAAGAGTTGCTTTTAAGACATTTATTTGGTTTTCTTTAAGGGAAAGTTGGTAAAGTTCCAAATCGTCTGCCGTTACAAAACCGTGCTCATGAGCTTTTTTCACTTTCTCTAACTCAATATTGGAAATCTTTAAATTGATTTCAGCAGTTTTAAGATCTATTTCCTTCATTTTTATTTGATGCTCAATATTTTCAAGTGTATCTTCCAGATTGTTTAGGGCGTTTTCGTATTTCAGATGATAATATCTTTCATTTGAAACCGTGAGGAGTTTTTGGTTTTCTTTTTCACCTCTATCCCATATGCTCCACACAAATGAAAGGCTTATGTTCCAATTATCAGCGTTTCCTGGTGGATTTTCTGCATAATTTACTGAAAAGGATACCTGGGGTAAATCTTCTAAAATCATCCATCTTTTTTCCTCTGCGTAAGCTTCTTCAAGAAGTTTATATGCTTCTATATCTTCTCTCAAGGAGGTGCTGCAAGATGCTTCTACGATCTTTTTTGCAAGATCAAAAGCTTCTTGAAAATCTTTATCGCTGAAACTCTCTTTTGATTTACTTTCAACGCTTATAAGTTCTTTTTGAAGTGAAAGGATATCCCTTTGTTTTTTTAATATATCCTCCTCAGATACATCTTTCCCTTCCATGTCTTTTAGTTTCTCTTTATTTATTTCAAGCTCCCGTAAGATTATGGGTTCTTTCAAAGTCGAAATTTTCCAGTTGAATATGTCATTGAAGGCTTCTAAAACAATAGAGTTTTTCATATTAACAACTTGGTACTTTTTTAATAAAACAGTCGCTTTTTTCTTTTTATAATCGCTTGCGTAATGAATAACACCATCCACATTTCCAGATATTCCAACAGAAAATCCTTCCCATTCATAATTAACTGCATCAAATTCGTTAGATGCGAACATAGATGCTCCAAAAACATCCCAGCGTATTGTTGGAGTAATCAAAGAAGATTTAATATCGTTTGAGTCCATGTTTATATTTCCAGAGAATGAAATGTAGGGAATCATAAAACTATCTAAAGCTTTCAAATTTATTTCAGAGCTTTGAAGATCTCTAATAGCTGCCACAACACCGGGATCGCTATTCAATTTATCCTTTACTAAATCAACAAATCCAGCTTGGGCTATTGTGGAAAATAGAAGAATTACCAAAAGAAGCCTTTTCAAAAGTATCACCTCACGTCATCGAAAAGTCCACAATCTACCATAAGTTTCAAATAGTTCGTAACGATATCTTTCTGCTTTTGAAGTATTTCCCTTTGTTTTGACAATAGATTGTTTTTCTTCTGCAAAACATCATTTTCATCTGCAAGACCTTTTTCATATTTTTCTTTTATCTCCTTCAGTTCTTCTTCAATAAGGGAATATTCCTTCTTTAAATTTTCAAGTTCTTTCTTCCATATTTCGAGATTGTAGAAAGTGGATTCAATCGCATTTTTCCTTTGATGATAGGTTGTTTCATAGGAAAGTTTTGCGATGTTTAGATTTCTTTTTGCTTTAGTAATATCGTATTCTGATGCGCTTACGAGCTGATCAAGTTCTAATGAAGACCTTAAAACAGATAAACTTGCTTGTTTAATAATTATATCTTCTGATAAACAAAGATTTTCATTAATATTTGGCAATGGGTTCAATTCAGGAATTGTTATTGATGTTGAATCAACCCCTAAATACCAGAAAATGTTTTTAATAGAAGTTTCTATGTTTTTCTTCGCTGTTTCTATATTGATAAGTGTTTTTTCCTTGTTAAGCGAAATGCTTTCAACATCTGATTCCTTTACCATTCCTTTTTCAAGGAGTTTTTGAGCATCAACCAAGTCATTTTCTGTTATTGTTGCATTGTTTTCCAGAATTTCCAACTGGATTTTCTGAATGAGAATATCAAAATATCCACCTACAACTCTATCTATAAGTGATTTCATGGAGGATCTAAGATCCGCTTTTGCTCTTGTAAATGATAATTCTGCAGATATTTCATCAAGTTTTGTAGAGGAATACACAAGAGATCTTTGATAATCATCAACAGCTTGCTGGTATGTTATGTAAGACTGCTTGAAAGATATGTCCTTTTCCATAGCGTATTCCATAAGAGCAGTTGCATCAACGGCAAAAGATACTCCAAACAAAAACACGACTGCAACAAGAAAATAAAAACGCAATTTCATCAATATCTCCTCCCTTGAGTAGTTTTGATGTTTTTGATTAAAATCTGTCGTTCGTTTAGACGCAATTAAAGAGAATTTTGTTCAATTACAACGTGTGTAAAATAATAAAGCTCCCCAAAAGGGGAGCTTAGATTTCTGCATATGAATATTTTTTATTCTATCTTGTAGCTTGCCACAATACTTCTTAGGTTCTCCACTTTTTCGTCCACAACTTTTACAGAAGCATTTATTTCTTCCATCGAAGCTGTTATGTTCTGTATGGAGGCATTTATTTCCTCTAGAGAAGCTGTTATATCGGCAACGGTTTCTGCGTTCATTGTCATTGCTTGAGCTATTTCGTCTATTGAGCCAGCCTGTTCTTCTACAGATGTGGATATTTCGCCAAGCATGTTGACTATCTGTTCAACTCCACCGATGATGCTTTCAAGCTTTTCTGAGGCAACGTCGGCAAGTTCCGAACCTTTCTCTATCTGGTCGGCTATCTCACCAGAAACCTCCATGGCCTCATTAGCTACGTTTCTTATCTCATCAACGACTATCTTTATCTTATCCGCAGCCACCCTACTTTCTTCTGCAAGCTTTCTTATCTCATCCGCAACTACCGCGAAACCCTTTCCAGCTTCTCCAGCCCTTGCAGCTTCGATAGCAGCGTTGAGGGCTAGCAAGTTCGTCTGATCGGCAATACTGGAAATTGTTTCAACAAATTCCGTAATATCCTTTGCTCCCTTTTCGAAGCTTTCAACAACTCTTTGTATCTTTTCAGAAACTTGTGTGATTTCCTTCATCTGTTCTATAACGCTTCCTATTACTTCTCCTCCTTCTTTTGCTCTCTGGCTCATCTCCTCTGCTCTTTCTTTCGCCTTATCTGCGTTGTCCGCTATGGTTTTAGAAGAAGCAGAGAGCTCTTCTGTACCTGCTGTTGTCTGTTCAATGGAAGCAGAAATATCTTCCGTCTTATGAGCTATTGAATCAACATTTCCAGAGATTTGAACCATGTTTGAAGAAACTTCTTCAACTGCTCCTGAAATTGTCTTCATTTCATCCGCAATGTTCTCTGTGTTTTCTTTTAATCCTAGTATACTCTCTTTTATATGCTCCATAGAGTGCTTGAACTCATTTATCAGAACCGCTATTTCTGTTTTGCTTTGTTCTTCCTCTATTTCAAATGTGAGATCATCATTCGCAAGTTTCCTGGATATCTCCATGAGTTTTCCGAGTTTCTCAAATATTTTCATAACTATGAGGTATATAATGATGAGGAAGAATATAAGTGTAACAAGTGGAACCCATATTGCTACGACTCTTGCCTTTTCATTATCCTCCTTCAACTTTTCCACTTTAGTTTCCAAAGTTTCTTTAGCACTTTCGGAAAATTTCTCTACGGATTTAACATAACTATCTAACGCTTTATCCAAAGTATTGATGTCTTCTTTTGTAATACTGGATTTGGATAGCATTTCTTTTACATCGGAAACAATTCTGTCAAGGTCGTCAGAAGACAAGCTGACGCTTCCCAAAGCTGACAACTCGCTTAGTATCTTTCTCATCTCCGAGATAATCAAATCAATTTGATCTTCCTCATTTCCTGAGTCAAGCTCATATTTCGTTACAAAGTACCGTAATTCATTTGCCTTTGCCTCAAACTCCCGAGACAAGGTTAGAATCTTTACTTCTTTGTTTAGCAATTCATCAAACGAAGCTGCCATGTCACCGGACTTGTCCACAATAACCATAGCTACTATCCACATAACAATAGCCGGTATGGCAGATAGAATAACTATCTTAGTTTTTATACTCATGAAGTCATCCCCCCTCCTTTATAATTTTTATAACCTCTTCTACACTTTCTGCTATATGTACGGGTGTTAATTTTCTATTATCAAGATATTTCCCATCTATCAAAACTTGTGCGAATCTATCCGTCCATCCACCAGTGCCCCTCATGAAAATCAATTTTTTCCTTTGAGCATAGGCTCCTAAAATCTCTATAGCTGTTCCTATCTCCCCACCGATTGAGATAACCACTTCAGCGGAGTAGAGCATTATA
>JAMOOR010000305.1 GCA_027065235.1 Thermotogaceae bacterium
GATAGGTTTCAAAACATCTCTTTCAAGAGACACATATGCACATGACGAAGTCGAAAGACTTTTCGGCTTGATAGATGATGTAGCAGTTTTTTATTCGCCACTTCCTGCAAGTTATGTTGGTATAGCCGTCGGAATGGTTTTTGCGGCTGGTTATATGGTTTTAAAGTCATATGAAGTTTTCTTAATATCTCTTTTAGCCATGACAGTGATGATTATTTCCAATCGGAGTAGAGAAAAGAAACTCCCTGCTGCCACTGAAAAATTCACAAACGAACAGGTTAGAACATTTGCGCTGGTGCAAGATATATTCGGTGGTGCAGAGGACATAAAGATTTTTTGTGCATTTAAAACGGCAATGTCATGGTTTGAGCTTCAGGTGCGTAAACTCAAGGAAGCAAGCAGAGATGTTGCAAAGAAAGACTTTTTACATGTTGTCTATGATGTATCCCTTCCAGCTTTGAATGCGTTTGCGATGACTCTTGTGGGTTTCTATGTTTCTTCTGGAAAGATGACGGTGGCAGATTCTGTATCACTGTTTTTTTACATAGAGATGTTTTCAATAGCCTCTGAAACGCTAAGCTGGTATTTTTCATATTTCAGCTGGGTTGCCACAAGGGCAAAAATGTTTATCAAAGAGTACTGGAGTGATGGAGATGTTTGAAAGGCTTGAACTACGCGACATCCATTATGAAGTTGATGGAAGAGAAATATTAAAAGGTGTGAATTTAGAGGTAAAAAGAGGTGAAAGAGTTGCAATAGTAGGAAGAAGCGGCAGCGGAAAAACAACGCTTTTAAGGATAATTCTGGGACTGCTTGAGCCGTCTTCAGGCAGTGTTTTGATCAACGGAAAAGACCTTAAAAGCTACTCAAGAGAAGAGATATGCTCAATGGTCAGCATGCTAAGTCAGAGATCGCATATATTCTCTCGGCCACTTAGGGATAATCTCCTTCTTGCAAAACCTGATGCAAGCGATGAAGAGATAGTAGAAGCTCTCAAAAAAGCTGGTCTTGAGGACTTTTTGAAAAACAGATCGCTTGAGGATGTTCTTGGTGAAGATGGAAGCCTTATTTCGGGAGGAGAAAGGGCGAGAATAGCACTTTCAAGGCTGATCCTTAGAGATCCGGAACTTGTTATCCTGGATGAGCCACTTGAGGGTGTAGATAAAGAGGTTGAGATGTCAATTGTAAAAAATATAGAAAAGTTTGTAAAAAACAAAACACTTATATTGGTTTCCCACAGGCTCTCAATGCTATCACTTGCAGAAGAATATGTGGTCCTGGAAGAAGGAATCATAACAGAAAAGGGAAAACT
>JAMOOR010000306.1 GCA_027065235.1 Thermotogaceae bacterium
CAACTTTCTGCGCATCTTCTTGTAGGTCTTTCAGTTCTATAGACAAATTCTTTATCCTAGTAATCCTTTTCTCAACATCTTCAAAGGTTTCAAAGGCTCTCCACGTATCCGGTATGTTTTTGGGACTAATTTTATCTTTATAAAGTTTCAGAGCTAATTCAAGATTTCTTATCTTCAACTCCACAGCCTCGGAGCTTTCGTTCTCTTCCAACTTCAGATCCTTCACCAGCTTTTTAACATGTTCTTTTATCTTCGCTATCTCAGATATTCTAAGCTCATAGCGCTTTTTTAAGGAACTTATCTCTTCATTTATTCTATCTATCTCTGCTTTCAGACTTCTTACCCTTTCGACCTTTTCTTCATCAACATCGGCATATTTCTTTAACTCACTAATTTTTAACCCTAGATTAGAAATCTCCATCCTTAACTGGTCTATCTTTTCCCACAACTGCCTTGCCATGTTCGCTTTAGAGATTGTTAATAGTTCTTTCAACTTTCCTAATTCCGACTCTATCGTTCTTAACCTTTTAACAGCTGAAACGTATCTCTTTCTAACTCTTTTTTCCTCTTCATAGCTACTTTTCAAATCCTTTATTTCTTCTTGGAGAAAGACTATGTCCTCATATATCTTTTTCTCTTTTACCGATATTTTTTCAAAAATCTCCCTTTCGTTGTTTATAAGATCAACCAAGTTCTCAATATTCTTCAACTTAATCATTCGGCTCTTGAGCTTAGCCAACAAACTTCCTTCCATTCCTTTTGTTACATCGAGTCCACCTTCTTCGGGGATGTAGGACATGGATTCATATTCTGTTCTATTAAACGGTGGATTATAATCGGTGGATTCTGGGTTGAACTCGATGGAAATTTCATCTCCACTATCACTCAAAAGCTCAACCTTTCCACCGAATTCCGCTCCGTTCCATGGTTTGTACCTACCAACTTCATCTTTAGTAAAACCCGCCAAAGTGAAAAGTAAAAATTTGGACATGGTTGTCTTACCAGAGGCGTTATCCCCATAAATCACGCTTAAAGTCGGCTTAAAATCTATTTCTTTATCCTCGATCTTACCAAAACCTCTTATATGAGCCTTAACTACTCTCACAACTCTTCACCCCGAAGAAGTTTAAGTCCAAGATACCTACCCAGCCTTCTTGAAATCTTCTCAAAAAACTCCTCCTCAATCTCATTTGAAGCATCACTGGCATCATCAACCAAACTTATAAGTAGTCCGTTGTATTCTTCAAGCATGGTCTCCATAAGTTCTTTTTCAGAGGGCTTTACAGGAGCTCTTACGATAGTTACAACCA
>JAMOOR010000307.1 GCA_027065235.1 Thermotogaceae bacterium
ACAAGTTCATCAACTTTACTAAACTTGACAAAACAAAGAATAACGGTAATATTATTCCATACAAGAAACTTTTCCAATAAAATGGAGATATTTCGTGCATACAAGAAACTTGTACATGAATAAGATGAAGCCTTTTATCGATAAACCGGTGGTCAAGGTCATTACCGGACTGCGTCGGTCTGGGAAAAGCTGTTTCATGCGGCTTATCATGAAATACCTGAGGGACCAAGGCATAAGGAGCGAACAAATAGTCTACATTGACATGGAATCAATGGACTTTGATTTTATCGGTGACTATCGACAATTGGACATCTTCATCAAAGACAGATTTCCATTTCCCCAGGGCAAACACTATCTCTTTATCGATGAAATACAAGAAATTAAAGGATGGGAGAAATGCATTGCATCCTATTTGGGTACAGGCAATTACGATATCTATATTAGTGGATCAAATGCATCTCTCTTGTCATCAGAACTTGCGTCACTCTTAGCAGGCCGTTATATAGAATTTCCCATTTACACGTTGAGTTTCAGTGAATTTTTAGACTTCATGGGAGAAGAAAAGGCAAGAGCAAATACCAATTTCCCAATCTATTTGCAATACGGAGGATTCCCGGCCTTACCACACTTTGACCTTGATAAGGAAGTTGTGTACCAATATATTGAGTCTCTTTACCACACCATTCTGTTGAAAGACGTAATAAAACGTTATAACGTACGCAACATTACGCTTCTTGAAAATATCACAAAATATGCCTTTAGCAATATCGGCAATATCTTTTCAGCCAAGAAGATTTCTGATTATCTTAAATCTCAGAAGATGTCTATTGGCGTTGAAACCGTACAGAATTACCTGTCATACCTTTGCTCCACCTTTGCCCTGCATAAAGTTCAACGATATGATATCAGGGGAAAAAGAATTCTGGAAGTCCATGAAAAGTACTATCTCGGCGACATGGGTCTGCGGCACGCTCTGCTCGGGTATCATGAGGAAGATATCGCCGCTATGCTGGAAAATTTGGTCTTTCTTGAATTAAAACGCCGGGGATATAAGATATTCATTGGCAAGTACGGAACAAAAGAAATTGACTTTATAGCAAC
The DNA here is from genome assembly GCA_027065235.1 of Thermotogaceae bacterium. Taxonomy (GTDB): domain Bacteria; phylum Thermotogota; class Thermotogae; order Thermotogales; family Thermotogaceae; genus JAGHBG01. The sequence goes on from JAMOOR010000307.1 coordinate 1,102, forward strand.
AAGAGCTGACGAAAGGCTATATTTCCAGGTAACTTATCTCCTTGCTTCAAAACAAACCATAGAACGAGAATTCTCCCCACTTCTCTCAATCAAAGACAACTACCCCAAGTATGTCCTCAGCATGGATACGCTGTTCAGCTCCGACTACAAAGGAATTAAACGTCTTAATCTCATTGATTTTTTTCTGGGAGAGACCGGTTTTTCTTCC
>JAMOOR010000308.1 GCA_027065235.1 Thermotogaceae bacterium
GATGACGGTGGCAGATGCTGTATCACTGTTTTTTTACATAGAGATGTTTTCAATAGCCTCTGAAACGCTAAGCTGGTATTTTTCATATTTCAGCTGGGTTGCCACAAGGACAAAAATGTTTATCAAAGAGTACTGGAGTGATGGAGATGTTTGAAAGGCTTGAATTGCAGAACATCCATTATGAAGCCAGTGATAGAGAAATACTAAAAGGTGTGAATTTAGAGGTAAAAAGAGGTGAAAGAGTTGCAATAGTAGGAAGAAGCGGCAGCGGAAAAACAACGCTTTTAAGGATAATTCTGGGACTGCTTGAACCGTCTTCAGGCAGTGTTTTGATCAACGGAAAAGACCTTAAAAGCTACTCAAGAGAAGAGATATGCTCAATGGCCAGCATGCTAAGTCAGAGATCGCATATATTCTCTCGGCCACTTAGGGATAATCTCCTTCTTGCAAAACCTGATGCAAGTGATGAAGAGATAGTAGAAGCTCTTAAAAAAGCTGGTCTTGAGGACTTTTTGAAAAACAGATCGCTTGATGATGTTCTTGGTGAAGATGGCAACTTAATTTCTGGTGGCGAGAGAGCAAGAATAGCGCTCTCAAGACTGATCCTTAGAGATCCGGAACTTGTTATCCTGGATGAGCCACTTGAGGGTGTAGATAAAGAGGTTGAGATGTCAATTGTAAAAAATATAGAAAAGTTTGTAAAAAACAAAACACTTATATTGGTCTCCCACAGGCTCTCAATGCTATCACTTGCAGAAGAATATGTGATCCTGGAAGAAGGAATCATAACAGAAAAGGGAAAACTCAGCGAGCACTCATCAGACAGCTTATTGAAAAAGTTTATAGACGCTGAAAAGAAAATGACAGAAAAGTTCATGGAGGAGTGATTAAGATGTATATCCTCAAGGTTTTATATAAATACAAAGCGACAAGATGCATGTACACAGTAGCAGCAGCTTTTGTGGTTGTTTCATCTGTAATGAAGGCTATTTCACCTATGTATATGAAGGTTTTTTTCAACTCTATGATAAACGGGCAGTTTTTAATAAATGTGGTTTTTGTAATTTTTTCACTTGAGGTGATAAGCACATTTTTGAATTTTAGCTCAAAGTCCCTTTCGTACCGTTTGAAAGCGGTGTTTATCGATGAAGCGCTGAGAGAATTCTCTCGAAAAAACTTGAGGCTAAATATGGGGAGATCAGAAGCGGCACAAGCAACCCTATATATAAGGAGAATAACAGACAACCAGATGGCCACGCAATTCGGCGGATTTCTGGGCATAATAAAGGCTTTGATCTTCATGGTA
>JAMOOR010000309.1 GCA_027065235.1 Thermotogaceae bacterium
TGATCGTTCTTTTCCTTCCTATTTTGGAGCCTATAAATCCGGCCGGGATTGAGAATATCATGAAGGAAAGAGAGAAAAATCCAAGAATTAGGGCTCCTGTGCTTTCTTTCATTCCAAGATAGAACTTTGCATAACTTGTAAAGAATGTTTCGATAGAATTGAAAGCAACGAACCAAAAGAGAATTGAAAGAAGGATAAATAGAAGGGATTTTTCCTTTGAATGAAAGACATCCTTCAGATTCTCTGCTAAAGATGAAAAGCTGTTTTTAAACGAGAAGTCTATCTTTCCACCTTCAGCAGGTTTTCTAAATTCTTCTGGCTCCTTTATGAAAAGTACAACAATGAGATTGGCAACGAGCATGATCAGAGCGCCTATGATGAATAAAAGAGCAGGGCTCATGTCGTATATTATTTTTCCAACGAAGTAGACCATAAGGGCTCCAAGTCCTCCCATAAGATTAACGATCCCGTTAGCTTGGCTTCTGTATTTTGAAGGAGTTATGTCGGGCATAAGAGCTATAACTGGTGAGCGGAAAAGCGCCATAGCAAAGTTCATGACTATTATCGTATACATCATCCATGGAAGAACGCTCATGGCGTAGCTTTGTGATATCTTTATTGCTGCAATGGAATACGGAAGGCTTACATAGAAAACCTTGAAATAAAATAATGGTATCAAGCTGAAAAAGATCGCTGCAGTAGGAGCTCCAGCGAGGATATACGGCATCCTTCTACCCAATTTGGTCCTTGTTTGGTCGCTGAGCGCACCGATGTAAGGAAGCATCAATATAGCAAAGATGTTATCAATGGTCATTATAAAACCAATAGCCATTGATGAAAGATAAAAATATTTAAGGAATATTGGCACATAAGCGTTGTAGATCGACCATATTATCGATATTCCAAAAAAGCCAAATCCCAGAATGAATATCCTTCCATAGTTGAATTTATTTTCTTTCACTCTTCAGCCTCCTCTCCCAGTTTATCTCCGCTATAGACTTTTGAATGTAAAGGGGTTCTATCTCATAATAAGGAATTGCTTTCCCGTTTTCTGTAATATCAAGAATAATTCCAGGACGAGGGCAATCAAAGTTATCGCTTAATTTCATTCCATCAAAGTACTCTTTACCATCACCGACAAGAACAATTCCGTCGTATTTCTTCAAAATATCTTTTACTTCCTCTATCTTACCAACATCTGGACCTTTCACACTTTTGTGATTCTCATCAAAAATCTCATAATACACCCATCCCTTTCTTGCTTTTCTTAAGACAGCTATGTTCTTGAAACCTTCGACTCCTTTAGCTATGGCATAGAGAGAATCAAAAGTGGCCACATCCAAATTTAAAGAAGCAGCAACGCCCATTATGAAACCAGCACCAACCCTTATTCCAGTTAATGTACCAGGACCTATACCAACCCCTAAGGCCTTTACATCTTTCATAGTTTTTTTAAAAGCATTAAGTCCCATCGATACAAGCTTGGGCAGTGATACCGCATGTTTTTCGCTGCCTTTGTATGTGATATTTAAAGAATTCTTTTCATCCTTCAAACCTATAGAAACGAAGGAAGTTGAAGTATCTACTGCGAGGATCAAGTTATCATCCCCTGATAAGCCTTAAAACCAAATAGAAGATTGGAGTTGAGAACAAAAGGCCATCGATCCTATCGAGCATACCCCCATGACCTGGCATGACAACACCGGAATCTTTAACACCGAATCTTCTCTTTATGGAAGACTCAAATATATCGCCGAAGGTATCCATAATTGAAACTCCTACAGCAAACGCCAAAGATTCGGGGATGGTGAGATGATTCTTATTAAGAAGCATCAAAACCCAGTTAAAGATAAGGGAATAGATGAAAACTCCAAGAAATCCCCCGATTACACCTTCTAGGGATTTTCTTGTGTATTCCTTGAATATTCTTATTCTTCCAAATTTTAAACCTGTGAAATATGCAAAAGAATCAAAAGCCCATACCCCTGTAAGAGCTAAAAGGGCTATCCCACCACCGTATTCTTTGTATAGCGGCAAAAAGAATGAAAGCCCTAGAGATATGTAAAGAAGCGCCACAGAAAAAGAATAATAGTCTTCGTTGGCTCTGATAGGATTCTTCTCCTTTGTCATTATTGACACAGAGCCAATGACAAAGAGAACGAAGAGAACAAGGTGCGGATAATCGAAGAAAAGAAGACCATAAAGCACGGGGAAGATAGATACAAGTGCAGTTAGATAAGCCAAATAAGCTTTTCTTCTATCTTTCAAAGAGAATGAAAAAAGTTCAAAAGAGGATAGAACCACTATAGCTGCAACCAGCCCCACCAAACTCTTGTAAGCAACAAAACAAGCTACAACTATCGGAGCAACTATTAACGAAGAAACAACTCGCAGTGTAAGTTCTTTTTTGTTCATATCAAATCCCTCCAAAACGTCTCTGCCGCCTTGAAAACTCCTCCAAAGCAAACTTTAGATCTTCCTTATCAAAATCTGGCCAATATTTCTTTATAAAGATCAGCTCAGAATACGCTATCTGCCATAGAAGAAAATTGCTTATTCTCATCTCGCCAGACGTTCTCAAAACAATATCGGGATCCGGTAGATCTGGAAGATAGAGATATTTTCTGAAAGTTTCTTCATCAACATCCTTTATCCCATCTTTAATAATCTTATTAATTGCGTCTAAAATTTCTGTTCTACCACCATAGTTAAAGGCAATTGCCAATGTTATTTTCTTCTCATTCTTTGTTTCCTCTTCTACCCAATCCCACACATCAATAACCTCTTTTGGAAGGCCATCTCGCCTTCCCATTATCTTTATTTTCACACCTTCTTCTTTCATCCTGCTTATCCTTTTCTTTATGAAATTAACAAAAAGATTAAACAAAAAACTAACTTCCTCCCATGGTCTTTTCCAGTTCTCTGTAGAAAAGGCATAAAGGGTTAAATAATCTATATTAAGGTCTGCTGCCCATTCGACAACTTTTTCCGCTTTTTCGGCACCTCTTCTGTGACCTTCGATTCTTGGGAGGCCCCTTTCTTTTGCCCATCGGCCATTACCATCCATTATTATCGCTACATGCATCAGAACTCCATTATCTCCTTTTCCTTTTTCTTGAAGAGTTCATCGAGCTCCTTTATATATTTATCAGTTGTTTTTTGGATCTCTTCTTCGAGCCTCTTCGCATCGTCCTCAGGTATTTCTCCTTCATTTTTCTTTTCTTTTATCTTCTTCATCGAATCTCTTCTTATGTTTCTTATGGCTATCTTTCCTTCTTCAACTATTTCTTTTGCCTTTTTGACCCATTTTTCCCTCTGCTCCGTTGTGGGGGTTGGGAAAACGAGCCTTATAATATTTCCATCGCTCTGAGGATTAAGACCAAGATCTGAAGCCATTATAGCCTTTTCTATTGCTTTTATGATACTCTTATCCCATGGTTTTATAAGAAGGGTTCTTTCCTCAGCCACGCTTACAGTTGCAAGCTGATTGATAGGGGTAGGAGTGCCGTAATAGTCAACCTTTATCTCTTCCAAAAGCACTGGTGACGGTCTTCCTGTTCTCATCTTTTTAAGTTCGTCATCGATGGCATTTAGGGTTTTTTTCATTCTGTCCTCAGTTTCCTTAATTATAGGATCCTTCACCGCTATACCCCCTTTTCTCTTTTCTGTTGAATTTCATATCATACATATGCTTATCAGCTTCTATTATAGCCTTTTGAAGTCCTTCTGTGCAGGAGGAAATTCCGTAGGAAAACGAACTGTTTAGTTCTCTTTTAAATTCATCTTGGACTTTCCTTATAATTTTACCAGCATTTTCACGGCTACAATCTTTAAGAACTATTAAAAACTCGTCGCCTCCGTATCTAACCACATAATCCTGGCCTTTTACATTTTTCTTGGTCAATTCCACAAATTTCTCTAGCATTTTGTCTCCTTTATCATGACCGTATTTGTCATTTATCATTTTAAGATCGTCAAGATCAACGAATACAACAGAATCATTTTCCGTGATTTCTATATCCTTGAGTATTACCCTACTATAAGCACCGGTTAAACTGTCAAGAACGAATGATCTATAGGATTTCCTTATCATAAGAACATAGTCTTTTATCAGCATCCAAGTTATGTAAAATTCAAGAACAGTTATTCCATAGGCTACGAAAAGTGGCTGCGATAAACTGTAAGTGTAGCTGATCACATCATGGATGAAAGTCGCTATAAAGAACAAAAACGGAGGTATACATCTTATCTCACCGGCACTAACGCATTGGAATACAGACGAAAAGAGAACTATCAAAGCCAAAAATAAAGAAGCTTTATGTATAAATCTTGCAACATGAAAATTAGGGTAAATTAATATAAAAAGAATTATCAACACCATCATAGCGGTAATCAATTTTGTAAAAACACCGTTATTTTTCCCGTATTTTCTCTTTATACCAAGATAAAGGAATAAAATGGAAAGATATATCAGTGCATAATTTACCCTTCTATCAAAAAGATAAGACTTAACATTCCCAGCGAAATCTTTGTATGTGTTGTCAATTAAGAACATAGAAACAAAAAGTATAGCAAGAGAAAAGTATACAAAAATCATTTTGGTATTTTTGTTAACCAGCGATGTGGAAAGAAAGAGTAGTACGAACGATAAAGATAGGGCCATTCCGCCAACCAAAAGATAGAATTTATCGAAAAGTACATTCGCTATTTCCACTTTTAATTTTGGGTTTTCAGATATGTATGGGATGAACGGAAAGCCAATATCATAAGTTCCATAAGATCTTATCGAAATTTTGTGCTTTCTACCGTCTAAATTTATAGGTATCATGTACGTTCGTGGCCATATATTCGCAGCAATCTGTTCATCACCAACGGAAAAAACTTCTTTGCCATCTATTGATACATCCATAGAATAACCGTTGGGCTGAGTTATAACAAGATATCCTTTTATTGGACCAAAAATATCTCTTTCATATAATTCTTTAGTTTTTCTTGTTATGGTGTGTGCATTAGGTACTTTAACCTTCTCTCTAATTCCGTTGTGTATAAAATCCCACTCCCGAAGGATTAAACCTTCGGGAGTGAGTGCATAGTTAGCTATACATTGAAGAAAAAGATACAACCCCGAAAAGATCAGCAAATGATAAACAAAGCTTATCCTGAAAACGAAACACCTCACATTCCAAATAAAACTTTAAATTACATTCTACCTCCCATAAGGAGCGCCATAACCGCCTTTGCCGTGTGGATTCTATTCTCTGCTTCATCAAAGACGACAGATTGAGGTCCATCTATTACGCTATCGACAACTTCTCTTCCTCTGTCAGCTGGAAGAGCATGCATGTATATCGCATGTTTCTTTGCAAGGGACATTCTTCTTTCGTCAGCAATCCAGTCCTTGTGCTTTTCAGTTTCTTCCCAAATAAGTTTTTCGTTTTCCTTGAGAACATTCATAGCCTCTGCTGGATCCATGCTGAGGAGTTCTTCAGCGTTTCCAAGAACAAAGAATCCTCCCCAGTTCTTCGGTATAACTACATCAGCATCTTTGAATCCTTCATCCATATCGTGGACTATGTTGAGTTTTCCTCCGTGCTCCTCTGCGTTCTTTTTGGCTTTTTCAACTATATCTGGCATGAGATCGAATTTCTCTGGGTAAGCCAAAGTTACTTCCATTCCAAACCTTGTGAAGAGAAGTATTTGAGATTGTGGAACTGAAAGTGGCTTTAAGTGGCTTTTCGCATAAGCCCAGCTTATTGTAACCTTAAGTCCTCTTAGGTCTTTTCCAAACCTTTCTTGAATTGTCATAAGATCAGCAAGAGCCTGGAACGGATGGTAAACATCATCTTGTAGGTTCATAACAGGAGCTCTTGAGTTTTCCGCTATGCTTCTTATGTATCTGTTTCCAACTCCAAAGGTGCAGTGCCTTATTCCTATTCCATCACCGAATCTGGAAAGAATTATAGCTGTGTCTCTTGCGCTCTCGCCATGAGCTATCTGCATTTTATCAGGTGAGAGGAATATACCCGTTCCGCCAAGCTGCGCTATACCTGCTTCCATGCTGTTCCTCGTTCTTGTTGACTGATCGAAGAATATAAGGAATAGCACCTTGTAAAGGAGAAGCGGTGTCGGTTCACCTCTGTAGAACTTGATTTTGAGATCTCTTGCGACATCAAGCATCACGTCTACTTCTTCTTTGGTGAAATCATCGAGGGTTATGAAATGCCTGCCCCTGAAGAAAGGATCACTGCTGCCACCGTAGTTGATCATCCAAACATCCCTCCTTTTATCTTACAAGATCAAGAATTAATCCATTTATCTCTCCAACCCTAGCCATTATGTTCAAAGTTGGACGCTCCGCTGTAAGAAGAGCGTTGGTTAGCTCCTCTAATTTCTCATCGATCTTTTCTGCTATAACATGGAGGCGTGGTTTGCTCGTTGTAAAGTCCATACTATCTGCTATCTTGTACAATTTTTTCTCTACGAATTTTAAAAATTCTCTGATTCTCTCCTTGTACTTCGCAAGATTTCTCTTAGTTGGAGACCTTGCAAGATCGTTCCCAGCTTGAATTATTGCATCTATCATCTCGTTCAATCTCTTCTCCAAAGCCTCTACTTCAACATCTTCAAACACATCAAAAAAATCTGGCTCATTTATAGAATGCCTTCCATACTTCGATTTCTTTTTCAGCTTTCTTTTCTCCTCTATCTTGTTGCTTCTTAATTCACTATCCCCAAGGGGATTAATTCTCATAAGACATCACCACTTTCATGTGATTATAACAATTAAGCTTTCTGATGCAAAAATTAAAGGGGCCATCAGACCCCTTTTTATAACTTTTAGGCTTTCGTTTTTGCCTCCTCTGATGATTTGCCCTCACTTTTTCCTTTATCAGAGCTTGATTTGCTACTACTTGAGCTTGACTTTCGCGAGTCTGTTATATAAAAACCACTGCCTTTGAATATAACTCCCACCCTACCAATGGATCTTTTCATCACACTTCCACACTTGTCGCATACAACCGTGGGTGATTCGTTTATGGAATGCATAACGACCTTTTCGTATCCACAATTTTCACATACATATCTGTACATTGGCATGTTCATCACCTCCGCTTCTGCAGTATTTTTATTCCATCCCTGAGGTTAACCGCAACTGGATAATTCAGAAGCCCCGCAATATAAGAAGTAACTATCAAATAAGGCTCATCTAAACACACA
>JAMOOR010000310.1 GCA_027065235.1 Thermotogaceae bacterium
TAAAGAAGCAAAAGTTGCAAGGAAGGAAGGGATTGATCTTATCGTTGGACTTGGTGGAGGAAATGCTATTGATTCCGCAAAAGCTATGCTATAAAGAAACTTTGGGCATTTCAAGAAGTTTTCAAATGCAATATTCCAATTAGAGAACTTGATATATCCAAAGAAGATTTCGAAGAAACGGCAGAGATAGTTTACGGGATGTTTAAGGAACTTGCGGAAATTACACCAGGAAAGTTAACAAAAGAAGACTTTGTGAAAATTTACAAAAAAGCGTATTAAATAGCCTAACAACGCAAATTATGAAATATACCCACAAAATTTGGAATTCAAAATTGATTTATGTATAATGCTAATTAAAACTACACTTCGAAGGGAGTGATCAGATGATTGCTTTCGATTTCGCCTATCACAAGCCAACTTCCCTCCAAGAAGCCTTTGAGCTTCTCAGTGAGGAAGGAGCCATACCGATAATGGGTAGCACCGATGTGGTAGTCAAAATGAGAGCAAGAAGACTTAGACCAAAGGCAGTTGTAGATCTAAAATTCATCGATGAACTCAAATTCTTTAAATTCAATCCAGAAGAAGGCATGGTGTTTGGCTCAGCTGTAACGATGAACGAGTTAATTGAAGATCATCCGGAAGTTAAGGAACACTACCCGGTATTCTATCAAGCTATTAAAAAGGTAGGAGCCTATCAGACAAGAAACAGAGCAACGGTAGCGGGGAACATCGGAAATTCTTCACCTGCAGCTGATTCTGTTCCGCCACTTTTAACCTATAACGCAAAACTCAAGATTGTTTCAAAAGAGGGAGAAAGGATTGTTGAGCTTAAAGATTTCTTCACAGGACCAGGTAAAAATGTTTTGAAACAAGGAGAGATAATTCATTCCATCATAGTTCCCTACGAAGGAAAGAGCATAGGAATGTACTACAAACTCTCAAGGATTAAGGCTGTTGACTTATCAACAATAGGAGTAGCCCTAACGGTAATAGATCCCGAGGGAAAAAGAGATATAAGAATTGCACTTGCTTCTGTCGCTCCAACACCACTTAGGGTGTTTGAAGCAGAAGATTTCATCAGAAGTAAAGAGCTTACAAAAGAAAATGTAGAGGAATTTGCAAAAATCGTTCAGAAAAACACTTCTCCAATAACTGACGCAAGGGGAACCAAAGAATACAGGTACGAAATGGCTTACGTACTTCCTATAAAGATTCTTAGAGAGATCGGTCTTTACAAGGAGGTGAACTGAATATGATGATAAAGATGACAATAAATGGAGATGTAGTAGAAGTTGATGTAAAACCCAACGAAACACTCCTTGACGTTCTGAGAAATAAACTTTACATTACAGGTCCAAAAGAAGGTTGTGGCAACGGTGAATGTGGAGCTTGTACGGTTATATACAATGGAAAACCAATCAACTCCTGTTTGGTCCTCGCACCAGAAGCTGATGGAGCGGAAATTTTGACTGTGGAAGGTTTAACAAAGAACGGAAAACTTCATCCGATCCAAGAAGCTTTCATCGAAGAGAACGCTTTCCAGTGTGGTTTCTGTACACCCGGTTTCATAATGTCCACAAAGGCACTTCTCGACAGAAAGAAGAATCCCACAAGAGAAGATATTGTAGAAGCCTTGGCAGGAAACTTGTGTAGATGTACTGGCTACCAGACGATCATAAGAGCTGTCGAGAAGGCCGCAGAAAAGCTGGGGGTGAAAGAATGAGAAATAAATACGTTGGAAAATCATACCCAAGGGTAGACGCTTACGAAAAGGTTACCGGAACTGCCACCTATGTTACCGATATGTTCTTCCCTGGAATGCTCTACGCTGCAGTTCTAAGGAGTCCATACCCACATGCCAAGATTAAAAAGCTTGACGTATCCAAAGCAAGAGAACTTGAAGGAGTTAGAGCAGTTGTTACTGCAGAGGATTCTCCATACAGGCAGGGAATATATCTTGTTGACAGACCTATTTTCGCAACCGATAGAGTCAGATACGTAGGTGAACCTGTTGCAGCAGTTGCTGCTGACAGCTGGGAAATAGCTCAGAAAGCCCTTGAGCTCATCGAAGTGGAATATGAACCTCTTCCAGCTGTCTTTGATCCCAGGGAGGCAATGAAAGGTGAAGTTTTAATTCATCCAGACCTTGCAAATTATGAAAGGATGCCAATTTACAACATCGAGCCAGAGAAGAATGTTTTTCATCACCATAAAACAAGAAAGGGAGATATAGAAAAAGGATTTGAAGAGGCGGATTATATTATAGAAGGTGAATATTACCTTCCGCAAATTTACCATGCTCCTCTTGAACCTCATGGAGCTATCGCTTATTACGGCTTTGATGGAAACCTCACCGTTTGGTCAAGTGCTCAGTCTCCATTCACATTAAGAAATCTTATAGCCCACGCTTTTAAGATCCCAAGACATAAAGTTAGAGTTATAGCACCATACGTTGGTGGAGGATTTGGAGGAAAGGCCGGAATAAACATGGAAGGAATTGTCGTAGCCCTTGCCCTTAAAGTTCCCGGAAAGCACATAAAACTCATTTATACAAGAGAAGAGGACATAATGGCAACGGTTGTAAGACAGGGAATGTACGCAAAGGTTAAAGCGGGTGTGAAGAAAGATGGAACCATAGTCGCATGGCAAGAAGAAATGATCTTTGATGGTGGGGCTTATGCAGAATACGGAACGAACGTTGTCAGGGCTGCTGGTTATACAACTCCAGGACCATATTATGTACCAAATTTAAAAGTTGATTCTTATGGTGTATACACGAATCATTTTGTTGGTGGGGCTTTCAGAGGATTTGGACATGGTGAACTTCACTGGGCAGTTGAAAGACACATGGACAAAATTGCCCAAGAACTTGGTATGGATCCTCTTGAACTTAGGATGAAAAATCTTTTAAAACCCGGACTCACAAATGCTATGGGTCAAAAGATTCATGAGCACACGGGGGATGTTGAAGCGTGTCTTAAGAAGGCTGCTGAACTCATCGAATACGGTAAAAAGCCTGAGCAACCTAAAGATCCTAAGAAGAGAAGAGGTAAGGGTATAGCCGCCCTTGTTAAAGCTCCTGCTATGCCAACAAACGCCGCATCATCGGTTGTTATCAAGTTCCATGAGGACGCTACAGTAACGCTTCAGGTTTCAATACAAGAGATAGGTCAAGGTTTCAATACAGCTATAACTCAGATGGCAGCAGATGCCCTTCACATACCAGCTGAAAAGATCAAAGTCGTCTTTCCAATAGATACTGATGCTAATCCATACGAGTGGCAAACGGTTGCATCAAGGGCGCTTTGGACAGTTGGTAATGCCCTTTACAGAGCGGCAGAGGATGCTCTAAATCAAATAAAGAATATAGCTTCTCAGGTTCTTGGAGTAGCACCTTACAACCTTGAGGTGGAAGACGATAGAGTTTACATTAAATACGATCCTGAAACATATATACCTTTAACCGATATTGTTATGGGTTACACCTATCCTGATGGTCATGCAATTGGAGGACCTGTTATTGGTAGAGGAAGCTTTGTTCCAGAAAGGCTTACAAACCTTGATCCTGAAACGGGCCAAGGTAATGTTGCTGCAGAATGGACTTTTGGTGCAGAAGCTGCAGAGGTAGAAGTGGATATGGAAACTGGAGAGGTTAAAGTTCTAAAACTTGTTGGTGTTTTTGATGCAGGAAGAGTCGTTAATCCTATGGTTGCAACAGGGCAAATAATTGGTGGTATGGTTCAAGGAATGGGTCCCGCACTTTTTGAGCAAATAAAATACGATGAAAAAGGTAATCCTATTACGATATCCTTCACGGATTACAAGTTGCCAACAATAGCTGATATTCCAGAAGAAATGATCGCTGATTTTGTTGAAACTTATGAAGCAACGAGTGCTTTTGGCGTGAGGGGAATTGCGGAACATCCAATGATCAGTGTTCCACCTGCAATAGCTGCGGCAATATACGATGCTATTGGAGTTAACCTAAATGAAATGCCATTTACACCCGAAAAGATTTTGAGGGCATTGAAAGAGAAAGAAAACAAATAACGCTATTCTCAAAACGCTATTCTCAAAATTCCTTGGGGGGGTGTTTCTATGGCAGAGAGTAAGTACCTGAAAATTGAGCCACAGGAGGATAGGAGTAAAGGTGTAGGAACTGGCGGGCTTATTTTGCTTGGGTTGCAGCATACTTTTACGATGTTTGGGGCAACGGTTCTTGTTCCATATCTTACAGGTGTTCCCGTTAATGTAGCACTTTTTACAGCAGGTATCGGTACATTGCTCTTTCATTGGATTACAAAATGGAAGGTTCCAGTCTTTCTTGGTTCCAGTTTTGCTTACATTGCACCAATGATCACGGTTACGATGCACTATATACAGTTGGACCATCCTGAGATAAAGAACATCCAAGAAGCAGTGCAACAACTCGGTGACATAACACCATATTTGGCTTATGCAACTGGTGGAATCTTCCTTGCAGGTTTGGTTAAGTTCATATTCGGTATCCTGATAAAATATATTGGAATAAGAAGGTTTGAAGCAGTTTTCCCACCAATAGTATCAGGTACGATGATCATACTCATAGGGCTTCTTTTGAGTCCAGCTGCAATAAATATGGCAAGCTCTAACTGGTGGCTTGCAATAGTAGCTCTCGGTACTGCAATATTTGTAAGGCTATATACAAAAGGCTTTAACAGGCTTTTACCGGTTATATGGGGGATTATAGTTGGCTATATAGTAGCTGCTATTACAGGAAATGTTGATTTTTCAGAAGTAAAGAGCGCAGCTTGGATAGGAGTTCCCCACCTTTATTGGCCGAAGTTCTCTCTTTACGCAGCTTCCGTTATAGTTCCTGTTGCTATTGCTCCTGCAGTTGAGCACTTCGGGGATATTTTCGCAATTTCTGCAGTTGTCGGGAAACCTTTCTACGAAGATCCGGGTATGCACAGAACACTGATGGGCGACGGGCTTGCAACATCTCTCGCTGGACTCCTCGGTGGACCAGCAAACACCACTTACTCTGAAAATACAGGTGTTGTTGCATTAACAAAAGTTTTTAATCCAGCTGTTATGAGAATAGCCGCAGGATTTGCACTTTTAATGGCCTTCATACCGAAGGTTGGAGCACTTGTAAGATCCATACCAGTTCCAGTAATGGGGGGAATAATGATAATGCTCTTTGGAATGATAGCTGGTGTCGGTATTAGAACACTTGTTCAAAATAGGGTTAAAGTTGATGGAAGGAATCTTATCATAATCTCAGTCATGCTTGTTGCAGGGCTTGGTGGTGCAAAATGGGAAGTAGGAAACTTCTCTCTTGAAGGCCTAGGTCTTGCAGCTATTGTTGGTATGGTTCTCAACGGTCTCTTTGTGCTAACTAAGGCTTCTGAGGATTGATGCTTGCATCAGATTTGGTCTTTGAAAAAGCGGGAAATATCGCTGAGAAGTTTTTCGAAACAGAACATACAGGTTTTTACAGATTTAAAACAGGCGAAATTTTAACTGTAACTAAGTATGAATACCGGGCATCTCCGCTGGGAATAGCGGGGGTGTCCTTCCTCCCAAGATGGATCTTGATTGAAAAAGATCATATTGTTTTTGAGAATACATATATTTTTAGAAAAGACCTCGATGTTTTTAATCCCGCTGTTGAAAAAATTGTTAAGTTTAAAAGAGGAACATACGAGCACTATGAAGATATCCTAAGAGAAAAAGCAAACGGAATATTTGAGAAAATTTTAACTTTTTTAGAAAAGAAGGAATATCAAAAAATAGCAGGATTAGGTCCGGGTTTAACACCTCTTGGAGATGACATCTTGAGTGGAATGTATGCAGCAGGATTTGAAGAAGAAATCAAGTTCAACACGAATGAAATATCACGCCAGCAGCTTATACATGCAAAGAAAGGTTTTGTTCCGTACCCTGTAAAAGTTTTTCTTGAAACAGGTGATGATAGCTTGATCTTGCAGATGGGAGCAACTTCTGGAGCTGGATGGGCGTTTGGAATTACTTATTATTTGGAGGGATAGATTATGGTATACACGGTAGTTAGAAAAAACGCTTATTATGATTCCGTTACCCTCATGCTCGCTACTGATGAGGTAAAGGAAGTAGAAGGCGTTGAAGAAGCTCTTGTCGGAATGGGAACGGACACCAACAAGGAATTTTTAAAAGACCTTGATATGCTTACAAAAGAAGCAGAAGAAGCTGGCCCAAACGATCTTTTAATAGTTGTAAAGGGGCAAGAGGGTATATTGGAAAAAGTTTTAAAGGTTGTGGATGATTATCTAAAAGGTGGAGAAACTCAAACGGAAACAGAGGGAGATTTAGTAGCTCCGTCGATGGAATCCGCTCTCAACATGATGCCTGATGCTAACATGGTTCTCATATCAATAGCTGGTGAATACGCTGGAAGAGAAGCTATGAAAGCTCTTGAAAAAGGACTCCATGTAATGCTCTTTTCTGACAACGTTTCACTTGAAGAGGAAATTAAACTCAAGAAATACGCTATAGAAAAGGGTCTTCTTGTTATGGGACCAGATTGTGGAACTGCGATAATAAACGGAGTAGCACTTGCCTTCTCCAA
This sequence comes from Thermotogaceae bacterium, assembly GCA_027065235.1. Lineage (GTDB taxonomy): Bacteria > Thermotogota > Thermotogae > Thermotogales > Thermotogaceae > JAGHBG01. The sequence continues at coordinate 6,590 of JAMOOR010000310.1, forward strand.
CGTTGTGAAAAGGGGAAGGATTGGAATAGTCGCAGCTTCTGGAACGGGTTCTCAGGAAGTTTCTTCAATAATCTCTAATCTCGGTGAAGGAGTATCACAGCTTATTGGAACCGGTGGAAGAGATGTTAAAAAGGATGTAGGAGGGCTCATGTTCCTTGAAGGAATAAAATGGCTTCTTGAAGATGACCAAACAGAAGTCATTGTTCTTGTATCAAAGCCACCGGCACAAGAGGTTGTTGAAAAGGCCGTAAAACTTATAAAAGAAGGCGGGAAGAAGGCAGTTGTTCACTTCATAAATGGAAAAGTGGATGATTCAGAGCTTGTAGTTGGGAAAACTCTCGAAGATACAGCCATAAAAGCGGTCCTTCTTGCAAGAGGTGAAAAGATAGAAAAAGAAGAGTACAGCTACTACGAAGTGGTTGGTGGAAGAGATTTAGCAGCCCTTGCAAAAGAGGAAGCAAAGAAGATAGAAGAAGGAAAATACATAAGAGGCCTTTACTCTGGTGGAACCTTGGCAGACGAGGCAATGATGATATTCACAAAAGAAGTAGGGCCAATATGGTCGCCATCTCCAATTG
>JAMOOR010000311.1 GCA_027065235.1 Thermotogaceae bacterium
GTTTACAATTCTCACTTTTTTCAAGGTCGATTCAGGGTTTTCTTCAAAGAAATCTTTTATTGCCTGCAGAATAGTAACGGTTCCAAGATTTTTTGGGTAGCCAAATATTCCCATGCTGATAGCAGGCAGTGAGATGCTATGTAAATTTAGTTCAGAAGCTTTTTTCAGTGAATTGTAGACAGCGCTCCTTAGCAATTTTTCTTCATTATTTCTTCCGCCCCTCCATATAGGTCCTACGGCATGGATCACGTATTTGGCTTTGAGTTTTCCAGCGTTCGTAACTGCTACCTTACCGGTTGGAACTGGACCATTTTTTCTTACATACTCATCAGACTCTTTCTGGATTTCATACCCACCAGCTTTTACTATAGCCGCAGCGACGCCTCCACCATGTGCAAGATGAGAATTAGCCGCATTGACGATAGCGTCAGTATCTTCGTCTGTAATGTCGCCTGTGACAAGTTCTATTTCTCTATCTTCAAATAAAATAACCTTTTTTACTTCACTCATTTTTCCGCCTCCATCAAAGGTGATCTTTTATGAAGGTGAATATATCATTGTAAAACTTCTCCGAATATTCAGGGTCTTCGAATATTTCATGGTAAGCACCTTCATACTCAATAAGCTTTTTATCCCTTGATCCCAAGTTCTTGAAAAATTTTCTAGCGCCTTCTGGTGGAGTAACTTTGTCTTCTGTTCCAATTAGAACAAGGGTAGGAATGTTAATCTTTCTAGCTTCTTCCACAGCCTTTTGCGATTCAATGAAGAAATCCCTTGCAAGTGCGATGGAGATTTTATCATGAACAAGAGGATCATGAGTGTATTTATACACAGTATCTTTGTTTCGCGATAGAAGATTTGGATCAATCCTGTTGCTCATTGGGAGAAATGGAACAACAGCTGCCAGGATTTTTGCCAAATTTACAAGTCCATTTGAAACCTTCTTTCTGTCGTAATCGAATCCAGGTGAGGATAAAATAAGCATTTTAGCCTTTCCACCTTTTTCCACATATCTAGCAGCTATTAATCCTCCTAAACTATGCCCGAAAACGATCAAAGGTTCTTTAACATTTTTTGTTATATTTTCTATGATGTTAAGTATTTTTTTTAATGGTGCATGTCCCCTAATACCACGACTTCTGCCGTGTCCTGGAAGATCAAATGTAAGAACAGCTAGTCCTTCCTTTATAGCTCTTTCGATGAAATTCCAATACCTTCCTGAATGTTCTCCAAGTCCATGAATCAGCAAAATTTTGTCCTTAGATACTCCTTCTTCCCTTATAAATACCAT
>JAMOOR010000312.1 GCA_027065235.1 Thermotogaceae bacterium
TTTTAGTATGATTCTGTATCTTTTGCTTCTTTTATCAAGTTCACTGAGTTCTTTTTCGAACAGGGCTTTCATGGTTAAGAAGACTTCATCAAGAGCTTTTTTTGCATCCCTTGTTTCGATGTATTTAAGGCCAAACATTACTAAATACCCAGGAATCCCGTCTATCTTGGAAACCACTTCTTCAATATCGAAATCGATATCCAACTTTGCCTCTTCAAATCCCTTCTTTAAAAACTCTACAGACAGGTCATGTGAGAAAGGCTGTACAGCCATGGTGTATATTGGCCTGCCGTAGAGCGGCGAGTCGTAATCATCTAGTCGCAAAAAGTCATGAAGGATTCCAACTTCAGATCCCGTTATTATCACCCTTATATTCTCCATATTGTCATAGACCAGGGATAGGAGCGCTAAAATATCCTTACCTCCTCTTGAACCATAGAACCTAAAATACTGAGCTTCATCAAAAAATATCACAAATTTTCTTTTTTCCTTCTTTGCAAATCTGTCGAAGCTTTCGAACATCATGGAAAGGTCGAATTCCTTTCTTTCTATTTCGATGCCGTTTCCAGCTATGTTGATTCCTCTTACCCTTTTAAGAAAATTTAGAAATTTTCTTGACTTGGAAAGCCTGGCGAATTCCAATTCTAAAACCCTGTATAGCGAGTGAGAACCCATACTACCGCTTGATATTTCGTACACTCTTCTTCCGTCTATGTAAATATAGTATACAGAACTTTCGTTTAGAAAAACTCTGACGATTGAAGATTTTCCCACCCTTCTTAACCCAGTTACTAGGGTTATAGGATACATTTCCAGAGCGGTGGATAAATTTTGCAGTTCGTTTTTTCTATCAAATAGTTCTTCTCTTTTCGTCTTTGGCTTTGGGGAGAAAAGCAAAGGTTCCACCTCCACAGTAGATTATACTACTTCTGGGGGCAGTAGTAACTACCGCCACCAAAAGCTGACTATTTTGGGAGGGAAATTTTTCTTAGACAAACTTTTAATGTAATATTGTCAATTGGAGGTGGGCGTTTGAGCATTTTTGAGGTTGTATCTCCAAGGAAGATTGACGATATTTTAGGGCAGGATCATTTGTTAAAGGAAGGAAAGCCTTTAAGGAATATGATAAAAAGTGGGCGTTTGAGAAGTTTTATAATATATGGGCCACCGGGATGTGGTAAAACATCTTTTTTAAAGATATTAAAGAGAATGATAAAAGGGGAGGCTCATCACATTTCCGCGTCAACTACTTCTTTCGTTACGATAAGAAAGATAGTCGCTCGAGCCTCG
>JAMOOR010000313.1 GCA_027065235.1 Thermotogaceae bacterium
TAAAGGCAGAGGTAGATAAGCTTGATAAGGATAAAAAAGAGAAGTTCTACAGCTATTTAAAGAGCCTGCTGATAGGAAGCGGCTTAAGCGCAAAAGAAGCGCAGCAGGTAGTTGATGAGATGGAGGAAGAAGAAGGGGAGGGAGAAGAGATGATAAAGATACTTGAGAAGGAAAGAAAAGAAGGTAGGCTTGAAGGTTTACTTGAAGCGAAAAGAAACGACATATACGAAATCCTCGAAGCCCGATTTGGCAATGTTCCAGAGGATATAAAGGAAGCGATTGAAAAGATAACCGATCTTAAAAAGCTCAGTGAACTACACAAAAAGAGTGTTTTCGTTAAAGATTTTGACGAATTTAGGGAGTTTTTAAAGCAACTGCAAAAGTGAGAGGAGGCATTATCTTGCAGCGCTTTGATCACATCTTCAAGCAAACATTCCAGAACAAACTATTCTTTTATGACTTTCTCAAACTCTTTCTACCTGACATCGTTGACAAATACAACATAACACTTGATTCGCTCATTCAAGAGAAGACTGAAGTAATCTCTCAAACATTAAAATCTTCAATGATAGATGTGCTATACAGAATAAAAACAGCTGACATAGATGCTTTCATATTCGTTCTCATTGAGCACCAGACATCAAAAGACTACCTCATGCCATTTAGAATGCTTGAATACACAGTAGCTATATGGAGATACTACATAGAACAACACAAAAAAGAAGCGAAGAAAAAATCCTTCAAACTCCCACCAGTTGTTCCAATAGTCTATTATGAAGGAAATGGGGTATGGACAGTTGAGAGGGATATAATAGAGAAGGTGAGGAAACTTCCAGGGTATGAGAAATACGCACCAAAATATGAATACATGGTAATAGAAGTTCCGAAACTTGATGATGATTGGCTTCTTCACAGTGACGCAGCATTATCAAGGCTGATATACCTTTCAAAGGTTGATAAAGAAAAGTTTGAGAGGAATAAGGATGAATTTTATAAAAGCATGCAAAATTTAGATGGCAGTGGCATAACAGCTGTGCTTGACATGATAAGGCAGATAATAGTCAACTCAAGGAGACTTGGAGAAGAGGAGCTTGAGGAGATAGAAGAGATGGTGAAGGAAAAGGAGGTGGGAGGAATGTTATCAAGGCTTTTAGGATCAACGCTTGAAGAGGGAAGGATTAAAGGGGCGGTTGAAAGAGCAAGGAACGATATATATGAAATTCTTGAAGCTCGATTTGGCGATGTGCCAGAGGATATAAAAGAGGCTATCGGGAAGATATCTGATC
>JAMOOR010000314.1 GCA_027065235.1 Thermotogaceae bacterium
CAGAGCAGATCAAGGCAAAACTTGAAGAAGTTGGAGCAGAGGTCGAGATCAAGTAATTTCTTTATCAAGAACGCAAAAACCGCCCTTGACGGGCGGTTTTTTATTTTTCTATCCACACAAGCCTGCCGTAGAGAGGGCCGGCTGTAATTTTGTTCACCTTTATGTCGGCGTATCTTCCGATCATACTTTCATCTCCCTCGAAAGCTATTATCTTGTTTCTTATATCTCTACCATACATAAGACCGCTTTTTGCTTTGGCCTCAACGATTATCCTAATCGTCTTTCCTCTGTATCTCTCATTGAGGCGGTGGTTTATTTCTTTTTGAATTTCAAGGAGGTATTGGAATCTTCTACTTTTTTCTTCTTTTGGAACATCATCCTTGAAGTTTTTGTATGCCGCAGTTCCCTCGCGGGGAGAGTACATGGCTATGTTTACCCTCTCAAACTCAACTTTCTTTATGAGCTCCACACTTTCCATGAAGTCTTCTTCGCTCTCCCCAGGGAATCCCACTATTATATCGGTTGTTATGGATATATCAGGATTTGCTTTTTTAATTTTTTCTATAAGTTCTAGGTACTCTTCTTTTGTGTATCTTCTGTTCATAAGTTTTAATATCTTGTTCGAACCCGCCTGGACAGGAAGATGGAATGTTTTGGCTATTTTAGGATCGTTTGCAACAATCTCTATAAGCTCATCGGTTACATCGGAAGGATAAGATGTCAAAAACCAAATTCTTTCAAGCTCCTCTATTTTTGTAGTTTCTTTAAGAAGCTCTGCAAGGGATGTTCCATCGCCTAAATCTTTGCCGTAAGCGTCAACATTCTGGCCAAGGTACGTTATTTCTCGAACGCCCTTTTCTGCCAAGGATTTGACTTCTTTCAACACATCATCCATGGGCCTGCTTTTTTCCCTGCCCCTTGTATATGGGACTATACAGTATGTGCAGAATCTATCGCATCCATAGATTATGGTTACCCACATATGGTAGAAATTAACCCTTCTTGGTGTGTTCCATACAAGCTCATCGAGGTGATCTTCAAAGTAAAGAAATTTCTCACCAGCTGCCGCCCTATCGATCATCTCTTTTATCCTTACATAGGATCTTGTTCCGAAGACAAAGTCCGCACCTTTGTTTAGTATCTTTTCTCTATCTTTTTCAGCGACGCATCCGCCAACGCCAATTATTAAATTTTTACTCTTTTTCAGTTTGAGAAGCTCTCCAAGTTTTCCATAAAACTTCTCCTCCGCTTTCTTTCTAACGGCACAAGTGTTTATAATGGCAACG
>JAMOOR010000315.1 GCA_027065235.1 Thermotogaceae bacterium
CCTTTGGGAGAGAGAGCGAAATAATAATCTTGTAAAAGTTGATTGGAGATTCACAACCCAGAATGCTCGGATAAAACTCAAACGTTTATATCCTGTTTTAAAAAATCAAGATTGACGGAGCACTAGGTAATAGCTCTTCAGTTGAAGATTTATAAAAAGAATGTCCAATTGGTATTGGTATTACTTTTCTCTTTGGAGCGTCAACGGGAAATTTTTTCATCAAACTTCAACTCCTGCTTCGGCAACAAATGCTTCAAGTATTGGTGGTTCAACATCAAGAACCTCTTCACCAAAGGTCTCTATGTGAAAGCGAATCGCAGACTTTACATCTGCAAGAGCTTCTTCATAAGTATCTCCCTGTCCCACCACAACTCCCTTAAGCCCTAAGGGATAAGCTACATAGCCATCAGGATGCTTTTCTACAATGATTTTTACTTGTCTCATAAACACACCCCCTTTTAAATTTTACACTAATCCCCTCTCCCTAAGTATCTCCCTTGCTTCCTGCCCACTTATTCTGAGATACACAGCCGTTGTTGTCAAATACGCATGCCCAAGCTGATCCTGCACCAAAGTAACAGGCACACCTGCTTTCAAAAGCTCTATTGCTCTTGTATGCCTTAGAACATGGGGGTGAGCAAGCTTTCTTGGGATACCTGCTTCCTTTGCCCTTTCATAGAATGTTCGCCTGAAGTTTGACTGATAAATCCTGAAAACCTTTCCCCTCATCTCTGGAAACTCAGCAAGATAGGTAGCAATCTCTGCCACAACATTCTGAGGAACAAACACCTGCCTGTATGCAAGCTGTTTTCTTTTTAGCGTAGGCATCCTTATCTCAGCTTCACGGAAGTTCACATCAGTTGTGTCATTAAGCAAAAGCACCTCACCGAGCCTTGCTCCAGTAAACCGAAGCACAAGGTAAGTGAGCCAGTATCTTCCCCTCTGTTTTCTTCTACCTTTATTGGATCCATCATACCAGTCCTGAAATGCCTTTGTGAGAGCATTTACCTGAACCTCTGTCAGATATGCTGGAAGTTTTCCTGTAGGAACAGGCAGGTCTGCTTTCTTTACTGGATACTGCATGGGTAAGCTCCTTATTGATGTGCTTTCAGAATATCTATTAGTATAGTTTTAGCTATCATGCAAGGAAAAAATCGGTGCTTTTGCCCATGATTTGCAGGGTAATTGATACGAAAAGTGGCATTTTAGTATCAAAGAAATTAGCACAATACCTCTTTGTTCTTCATCAGATTGCTGAAGGTATGAAAGTCTTAAGTGTAGGTGC
>JAMOOR010000316.1 GCA_027065235.1 Thermotogaceae bacterium
GAATCTTTCTCCAGTGTAGATCAAAATTAACGATCCTGTACCTGAATGGACGAGAACACCTCTTTCAAAACCTTTAAAAGCTCCAACATAGGCCATTACGCTATCTCCGCATACGGTAACTTCCCTGCAATTTGTAACTTCTTTTATGACTTCAACAACCTTTCCAGAGTTTGTGCAATATTCGCCAACGCCCGCAAGTCCAAATGCGCAATGTTCAAACTCGACATTTTTCCAGGGAAGTATAGCTTTTTCCATTGAATCTTTAAAAGCTTTTAAGCCTATCTCAAGATGGTTTCCAGGAAGGTTATAAACCTTGCTATCAACACCGCCGTCTTTATCAATAACAACCAACCTTACTCTGCTTGCACCTATATCACCTACAAGCAATCCTTTTTCTTTTCTTGACATAGCTGACACCTCTCATTTTTATGAAAGAGAAGTCATTCTACACTGCCTTCTTAAAGCTTTATATTGTAAACTTTTTTATATTTTTCTTTTATATATTTAATAAAGTATCCTTCAGAGAGTTCTTCACCGGAAATTTCTTTTATAAGCTTGTTTGGTTCCTTGGTTCTTGCCTTTCTGTGCACTTTCTTGCGGAGCCAATTCAGTATTTTGTCAAAATTTCCAAGCTCTATTTCTTTGTCGAAATCTATATCATTTAACAACGCGTAGTATATCTGTGCCGAATAAAGATTTCCAAGCATATAAGATGGGAAGTATCCAAAAGTTCCATGGGCCCAGTGGACATCCTGAAGGACCCCTTCTCTATCATTTGAAGGAACAATTCCGATGTACTCTTTCATCTTTTCGTTCCACACCCGTGGAAGATCTTTTACTTTTATCTTTCTGTTTATAAGTGCTTCCTCTATATCGAAACGAAGCATTATGTGAAGGTTGTATGTCACTTCATCAGCTTCTGTTCTTATTAAAGATCTTTCCACTATGTTTGAAGCTCTCCATATATCCTCAGCAGAATACTCTTTGAAAATCTCGAAATATTCTTCTGCAATAGGTTTGAAAAATTTCCAGAATGGTAGGCTCCTCGCCACTATGTTTTCCCAGAATCTTGACTGGCTTTCATGGATCGCCATTGAAGCACCATCACCAATTGGAAGGCCCCTGTATTCTTCAGGGATTCCTTGCTCGTAAAGGGCATGGCCGCCTTCATGGACTGTAGAGTAGAAAGAATTTTTTAAGTCATGAACATCGTATCTTGTTGTTATTCTGACATCATAAGGCCCTATCGTTGTTGTGAAAGGATGGGCCGATATATCAATTCTTCCTGCACCAAAATCGTATCCCATTATTTCAAGGACTTTTTTGGAGAGTTCCTTTTGCTTTTGTATGTCAAACTCGTATTTTCTAAACATGTCTGTTGGTTTTTCTTTCTCCGTGATCTTGTTTACGGCTTCTGTCAGGAATTTTTTCAGTGGCGGGATTAGCTCATTTAGCTTTTCTGTGGTCATACCAGGTTCGAAGAAATCCAAAAGAGCATCATAGCGATTTCTTTCATATCCTATTTTTTCTGCTATTTCTATGACTATCTCCACAACCTTTTCTAATTGATCCGCGTATATGGAAAAATCACTTTTTTCCTTTGCTTCTTCCCAGATAGCTTGGGCTTTTGAGGTTTCTACAGAAAACTTTTGCCAGAGCTTCGGAGGAATTTTTCTTTGTTTTTCGTAGTCTTTTTTTGCGAAGTAAACAAGGGCTTTATCTTCCTCGGATTTTGCTTCATTTTCTGCTTGAGCTATCAATTTTCCAAGTTCGTCTGATGTGAGGTATTGAAAAACGAAAGAGGAGATAATTCCTATAGCCTCTGCCCTTTTTGCAAAAGCTTTCTTTGGCATGTGGGTTTCAAAGTCCCATTCTATTAAGTTAAGAGCGCTTTGAAAGTGGTAGATCCATCTATATTTTTCCTTTAATTCTTCAATAGCGCTCATATAAATCCTCCTTTCCCTATAAAATTAAAATAGCCCCCATGTGGGGGCTTGAAATTATCTTCTTTCCTTTATCTTTATCTTCCCTCTTATGTTCCTTAAGTAGTAGAGTTTTGCCTTTCTTACCTTACCTTTTCTAACAACTTCGATCTTTTGAAGAACGGGAGAATGGAGAGGAACAATTCTTTCAACGCCAATTCCTCCACTTGCAATTCTTCTCACGGTTATTGTTCTTGAAAGCCCAGAACCTCTAATTCCAATGACGATTCCCTGGAACACCTGTGTTCTTTCTCTGTTTCCTTCTCTAACTCTGAGATAGAGCTTTACAGTATCTCCAGGTCTTATCTCTGGTATATCTTCTTTTAAGTACTCCTTTTCCACCACTCTTACAAGATGATCCATGCTCATCTATCATCCCTCCTTGTTTTCTATTACTTCCTCACCAATAAGTCTGTCCAAAACTATTGCAACGGCAGCTCTAACAGAAAGATGGTTGTAATCAGAAACAGCTCTTACTGGTTCTATCACATAATCGCAGATGTTTCTAATTTCTTCCGCCAATCCCCAAGATGTTCCAAATAGTATCAAAACGGGTTTTTCTGTTTTTTTAATCAACTCGCTCGCTTGTTTGAATGTCAAAGAATTTTCTCTCTTTTTCGCCGAAGTGAAAAAAAGTAATGGCTTTTGACCTTCTTCTTTTTCTATGTCGTCAACAACTTCTTCTAAATAACTTTTTAATTCAACGATGGTTAGCGCTTCTTTTCTCGATGGATTGTAGGAGCTTCCAAAATCTTCCGTCCAGAATTTTAGAACTTTCCTTACTATATCTTGCTGAGCTTTTAGGTTTGTTACTATGTAGTATTTTTTTATACCGTAGGTTCTAGATGTTCTTGCAATATCATGAACATCAAGGTTTGTTACAGCTGATGATACGATTTTTCCGTCTCTTCCCAAGACAGGATAATGAATCAAAGCAACGTATATCTTATCTAGCATTTTCAGTCAACTCCTTGAAAAGCTCGATTAAAGCGAGCTTGTCAAAACGATCAAAATTTTCTTTTTTCATAAAAAGATCGGGTCTTTTTAGCATGGTCTTTTTCAGTGACTCTTTTCTTCTCCAAATCTCTATCTTTTCATGATCTCCAGAAAGCAGAATCTCTGGTACTTTCTTTCCTCTTACATTTCTTGGGCGCGTGTAAACTGGGTGATCTAAAAGGTCGTTCATAAAAGATTCTCTCTTTACAGATTCCTCTTCCACAACCCCTTTTATGAATCTTGCCGTTGCATCCATCATCACAAGTGCTGCAAGTTCTCCTCCAGAAAGAACGAAGTCTCCTATGGAGAGTTCCTCATCTACTATATCCATGACTCTCTCATCTATTCCTTCGTATCTTCCACATAGGAAAACAACATCTTCTTTTTGTGATAGCTCCTGAGCTTTTTTATTATCAAAGACCGTTCCTTGCGGGCTCGTCAGCACGATATAGGGTTTTCCAAATCTTTCGATGTAAAAGTCGTAGATCTTAAAAAAAGGCTGTGCTTTCATCACCATTCCAGGACCGCCGCCAAAGGGATAATCATCAACTGTTTTGTGCCTATCCTCCGTAAAATCCCTTAAGTTGAAAACTTCTACATCGATGATTCCATTTTTAATTGCTTTTCCCAATATTCCATGCTTTAAATAAACCTCTATAATTTCTGGGAAAATAGTAACCACAGCAAATCTCATATCCACTCCATCTTTCTTACCTTTATCTCTTTCTTTTCAAGGTCAACATCTTCTACATAATCCTTTATGAATGGAACAAGTTTTTCCTTCTTATCCTTTCTTACAACCAAAACTTCGTTTGCTCCGGTGTCGATTATGTCAACAACCTTTCCTATGTCTTCTCCATCCTCAAAAACCTCGCAACCTTCAATTTCATCGTACATGTATTCATCTTCTGCAAGTTCCGGCAGTTTGTCTTTTGGGACATAAACTTCAAATCCAACTAATTTTTCTGCATCTTCTCTTGTATCAAATTCTGCAAATTTTATAAGCAAGCTTTTGGGCCCTTCTCTTATGCTTTCAACTTCAAGATAGAATCCTCTTTTCTCTTTGTCGCTGTAGAGAAACACCTCATCCAAGTCTTCCAAAAGCTCAGGGATGTTGGTAAGAACTATAAACCTCAATTCTCCATTAAGCCCATGCACTTTTGAAAGAACGCCTATAGATAAGCTGTTTTTCAAAATTTCCTTTATTTTCTCGTTCATCTTACCACCCTGAAAGTAATCTCCTCTTCACCTGATAATGAAGACAAAAGGATCTTAATGCTCTTTATTGTTCTTCCATCTTTTCCTATAACTTGTCCTACATCATCGGGATTTACTACTATTTCAAAGACCTTTTTATCATCTTCATCTAATTCCACCACAACAACATCCTCAGGATGCTTAACGATTCCCTTGAGGATGTGTTCTAAGATCTTCTTCATTCAGCAGCATCCCCCTGCTTTTTTCCGTATTTTGCTTCATGGAATTTCTTCATTACACCAAATTTTTTGAATATGTCTCTTACAGTATTACTTGGCTGTGCGCCTTTGAGAAGCCATTCAACGGCTCTGTCGACATCCACCTTCATCTCGGCTGGATCCTTAATGGGGTCGTAGTATCCCAAAGACTCGATGTAAGCTCCATCTCTCCTTTTCTTTCTATCAACCACCACTATCCTGTAAAATGGTCTGTGCCTTTTACCCATTCTGGTAAGCCTTATCCTAACCACACCAGCACCTCCTTTTAGAATCCTTTTATAAAGGGTATTTTTCCTCTTTTCATTCTTTTCATAAGCTTTTTCATATCATCGTAACTTCTTAAAAGTTTATTTATATCTTGAATCTTCGTTCCACTTCCCTTTGCTATCCTCTTCTTTCTTGAATAGTCGATTATATGAGGTTTTCTCCTTTCTTCAGGAGTCATAGAATTTATGATAGCTTCTATCTTCTTTAGTTCCTTTTCGCTACCGGCAAGATCCATATCAGGAGTTTTGAACTGGCTAGGAAGCATTTCTATTATCTTGTCTATCCCCATTTTCCTTATTTGCTTAATCTGGTCGAGAAAGTCTTCCAGCGTGAACTCTGCCTGCATAAACTTTTTGGCTGTCTTTTCCATCTTTTCCTTGTCCATTTCTTGTTCTATCTTTTCTATGAGGGATAGTACATCACCCATTCCTAAGATTCTTGATGCAACTCTGTCTGGATGGAACTCTTCAAGGGCGTCTACTTTCTCTCCAACACCAATGAACTTCACCGGTTTTCCAGTTATGTATCTTATCGAAAGAATGACTCCGCCCCTTGCGTCTCCATCCATCTTTGTGACGATGAACCCTGTTATATCCAATTTTTCATCAAAAGCTTTTGCGGAATTTATGGCATCTTGCCCTGTCATCGCATCAACTACAAGCAGAATTTCATCAGGATCAAGAATCTCTTTTATTTGAACAAGCTCATCCATCATCTGCTCATCAATATGGAGCCTTCCAGCTGTATCTACTATCATCACATCGTAAATGGAGTCTTTTGCATGTTTTATAGCCTCTTTCACTATTTTCACTGGATTTTTCCTATCTCCTGTAAAAACCTCAACATTAATCATTTTTCCCAGTTTTACAAGCTGATCTATAGCTGCTGGTCTGTAAGTGTCAGCTGCTACAAGGAGAGGCTTTTTTCCTTTTTTCTTTAAAAGATTTGCAAGTTTTGCCGCCGTCGTTGTTTTTCCTGATCCCTGAAGACCAACGAGCATTATTGGAGAAGGCCTTTTATTCAAGTGAAGGGGTTCTGATTTTTCTCCCATTATCTGCACGAGCTTATCCCTGATGATCTTTATAAACTGCTGCTCTGGTGTGAAACTCTTTAAAACTTCTTCACCAAGTGCTTCCTTTTTTACTTCATCTATAAACTGTTTAACTACTTTGTAATTAACATCAGCCTCAAGCAGCGACAGTTTAACCTGCCTTACCGCATCTGATATATTCTTTTCTGTTAACCTTCCCTTCCCAGTGATGCTTTTAAAAACTTTACTTAGTTTTTCTTGTAGCGCTTCAAACATCCTATCATCCTCCAGCTGCCTTATTTTACCAAAATGTTAAGAGTTGTGTATGGATTAAGTAAATTGTAAATCTTAAGCATTGTTTTCGTAAGATTATTAATGTTTTTTAAAAAGTATGAGTTACAAATTCATAAAATTTGCAAAACTTATTTTAAATTGCTACAATTTAATAAAACTATATAATATATATAATGAATCAATCTTGAAGGGGGTGAGAGTATGAAAAAGTTTTTGGTGGTATTTTTAGTAGTTATTTTATCTGCACTTTACTTGGCAAACCTTGTTCCTGGAACAACAAAATATTCATATGGAGGGGAAATAACTCTTATACCGATACCGGGAGCTTTCGGATATGGAATAGGAGCGTATTATAACGAAGGTCTCAGTCTATATTACTATAAGCCATATAAACTCAACATAGACGGTTTCTTTGGACCATCTGTTATGTATGGAGGACTCATTTCGGCAATAAATATCAATGACCTTGAAATACGGCTAAACGGATCTTTAGTCTTATATTCTGACAACTTCTCCTTTGAAATTTTTAATACGAAGATCTATCCCGCACTGGAATTAAGCGCATATGTTGGTTATTATATAATAGGTGCGGATTACAGCACAAACTCTAAAATATCTTATAATTTCTTTGATCCACAAATTATTATCTATACTAAGCGGATTGAAAAAGGTAAACTTAATTTTTCATGGTATTTCTGGCCATTCCCAATTGTAGTAGGTTTCAGCGTTTGGAACTTTTGAATAGTCTTTCTTGCTTGAATTCATTTGCCCCGCCATCATGGCGGGTTTTGATTTTTATAGAGTACAATCTACTAAAAAGATAATATAATTGCAATGAGTGCTGATAAATCTGAGGGGTGAGTTGAATGAAGAAATGGTTTATATTTATATATATAGCATTTTTGATAGAATCTGTAATGCTTTCCCAAGGCATCATTATGAGGATTTATATAAACGTCACTGTTGGAACTGGTGCAGAAGATTTTTACAGTGACGTTTGGAAAAGGCTTATGGAGGAAAAACCCGATTATGTTGAGATAACCACAACCCCATCATCGGATGACGCATTTT
>JAMOOR010000317.1 GCA_027065235.1 Thermotogaceae bacterium
TTAAGTCTTGTTAAAAACTCACCCCAACCTACAGCGCAGCTAAAAGCTATTTCAAGATCTTTTTCTTTAAGAACGACAACTCTATCCTCTACTTCCACCCATGTACCTCCATCGTAAGCTTCATGGAGTTTTATAGTGGTTCTCGATCTGTAGCCATCTTCATACTCGTTCCACTCAAACTCCCATAGCCTGTTTTCAATCACAGCAATATTTATTCCCCTGTCTGTTACCTCTTCCCCCTCAATTATCCACCTAAAAAATAGCTTTCCACCTTCAAAAGTTTCTACTTTCATTCCATCTGTGAACCACTCATCCCAACCATTTTTGTTGAAAAGCGTCTTCCAAACATCTTCAACATCTCTATTAATCTTTATCGTCGCTTTTATTGGTGGCACTTTCAACCAATATCAACTCCTTTACAAAGTTTTCTTCATCCTCCACTCTTCCATCTAACTTTGCCTTTATCACTTCGTCTATGATTTTGCCCATCTCAGGACCCGGTTTTACACCGAGCTTTTGAAGGTACTTTCCATCAACAACCTTTGGCTTTGAATTTTTAAGATTTTCGAAGAAGTCTTTTATCTTTTCTTGATACTCTTTTTCAAGGTAGGAAGCAATGTAGCAAACTCCTTCCGGCGAGATCTTCTTAAATATATCGTAAAGTTGCGAAGGTTTTTGAGAACTTTTCACTGCCTCAACTATTTTTTGAATACTCCTTTCGAGATCCTTCAATTCGTTCGTAACTTTATCAGGAATCGAATATATGAATTTAACATACTCCAAGTTGCCTTCATCATAATATTCAAGAAAAATGTACATAAGGGCATAAAAGTCGTTAACCTTTCCAAAGTACTCTTTAGCCCATGGTAAGAAATCGAACATCCTTTTTAACTTCTCGTCCATAAGCTGTGTGTAAAAAGTCCTTGGGAACATATGTTTTATAGCGTCAAAGCTCGCCAGTCTCCTAATGGATTTCAAAGGTTCCTTCTCTTTCAATATCTTCTCTATTTCCTGGCGGAGCCTCATTCCTGTAACTTTTTCTAAATACCCATTGTCCACCGCCTCTCTTATAAGCCTCTCTGTAACCTCTTCTATTTTAAAGTCAAATCTTTGTTCAAATCTAACTGCCCTAAGTATCCTTGTCGGATCATCTATAAAGGAAAGTGTATGAAGGGCTCTTATTATCCCATTTTCCAAATCTTTCCTTCCACTGAAAAAGTCATACAAAACTCCGAACTCATTAGGATTGAGTTTTATTGCCATTGCGTTTATC
>JAMOOR010000318.1 GCA_027065235.1 Thermotogaceae bacterium
GATAACTTCTTTTGCTATGGACTCATCAAGCCCTTCATCTGTAAGAATCTTCACGGCTGTATCATCGTCAAAGAAGTCAACCAAGTAAAATTCTGATGTGTTCTTTAGCGTTGAATCGCTATATACCTCTTCAATGAAGAAAGTATCAGAACTCATCACTATAACATGCGACAAGTGCAGAACCTTTGTTAGACGAACAAAGAAGTTAAATAGTTCTTTTACAAGCGGCCTTTGCTCTCCACCGTTCATATATACCTCTTTCAACTTCTGAAGTTCATCAAAGACTATCACCGGTTTTAGGCCTTTCTCTACATCCTTTGATAGCTGATTCTCCATTATCTCAAACGCATCATATTCTTTACTGAGAACTTTCGCAAGTTCTTGCCCGTCAAGTTCGAATGTGTAAATGTTGAACTTCAGTACCTTTCCTATGCTTTCGAGGATTTTTTCCTTCCAGCCCTTTTCTTTGAAGAACACACCAAGGACATCTCTATAACTTGACACGACTTTACCTCTTAAGTCATACCAATAGAATTTCGTAGTTCCATCAATTTCTTGAGCTATTTTCTTCAAAAGCGTGCTTTTGCCAGATGATTTTGGTCCATATACGAACAAAATAGCATTAGGTTCTGATTTTAAATATGCTTTCAGCTCTTCTTTTTCTTTCTCTCTATCCCAGAATTTCATAATCAGGTCACCTCCCAATTACTTGATTTTACCATGCATGCAATTTTGCAGAAATTATGGTTTTATAAAAGCGGAATTTTGAAACTGAAGAGAAATTTAAAGCTAAGTATGCCCGTGTTATAATGACTGGTGATTTAATTTGATCCGATAGTAATTACAAGGTGCAACGAATAATAACGGGCTTTCTGATTTTTTGAAATGGGAGGTAATAGACGTGCCAAAGGTTAGAGCAAAAGTTGATATATTCTCCACTCCAATTCCTAAGGCTCTTTTAAAGCTTGCTTGGCCTATAATAATAACCAATTTAACTCAAACCCTTTATAATGTTGTTGATGCCTTCTGGCTTGGAAAATTAGGTAAAGTCAAGTTCGGCGCACCAACTGTTTCCTTCCCCATAGTTTTCACATTTATGTCTCTTGCTTTTGGTTTATCATCTGCGGGTCAAGCTATTGTGGCTCAATATGTTGGAGCAGGTCAAAAAAGAACAGCAGAAAAAAGCGCTATGCAAACTGTAGTGGTTGGATTCGTTCTTTCTCTGATGCTTGGAATATTTGGCTTTTTCACAGCAGGTGGCATGCTACA
>JAMOOR010000319.1 GCA_027065235.1 Thermotogaceae bacterium
CTACTAATGGAAGAAGATATCAGTTTCTTAATGCCTGTGCCTTTCACCACAAACCTTTCCAAGGAAATACTCTCAGAATACAAAGATACGCTTTCCTCTCCTTCCAATGCATTTCTATACAACGGAAAGGTAATGTTCGGAATTGAAAAGGAAATTGTTTTTAACAAAGAAAAGTTTACCTTATTTGTCTATCTTGACAAAGAAAGGGAGTCAATAGAGACAGAGAGGTTTCTTAAAAATATCATTAGGGTTGAGGAAGAGTTCGATAACACATTGAGAGAATGGATGAAAAGAGAAAAGAAAAGGAGAAAGGAAGAAGAAGAGAGGGATAAGGAAAAAGAAAAAGGGGATAAAAAAGAAAACGAAAAGAATAGAAAAAGAAGTGTGGAAGATGAAAGTATGGAAGAAGGAAGTGTGGAAGATGAAGAATACAATATAGATCTCCCTTTTGTCAATGAAAGAGAAGTAAAAGAGTTCATTAACAGCATATCAAGAGGATATGCCAAGTATTTTGACATCACATTTAAAAAGAATAGGGTTTCCGATGAGGTTATGCCTTCCGTAACCATAAAAAGAAACAATGAAGAAATAGAGAAAGCATTGATGAAGAAAGGAAGGATGATTCTCATTACAAATAATAATAATCTCAAAGAAAAAGGCAAGAAAGAAGTCCTTTACCTGTATAGGAAGAGAAACGATGTGGAAAGAGTATTCAATGCATTGAAGAATAAAATAGACGGAAACAGATTAAGGACACATTCATCCGATACCACATCCGGCAAACTGTTCATACTCTTTATTGCCCTTATCCTATACAGTGCGTTGGACAAACTGATGAGGGAAAACAATCTCTATGAAAAATACACAATGAATGAACTATTGGAAATGATGAAGAACATCAGGACTATTGAACTCAAATCAGGCCCTATATTTCTTACGGAGATTCCAAAGAAGGCAAGGGATGTTTTCAAACTGTTCAACATAGAACTACCTAAATATGCATAGTTATCATTTGAGGGAGGATTTTGGGATTTATTCAGAATCTCCGTTTTTTATTCCCTTATTCAAAGTGCAATTCGTAAGTATAAAAAGGCGAGACTCTGAAATAAATTCAGAGTGACTTTTTATCCTGTCGCCCTGAGATGTATTAGTTCAGGGTCTCGTTTCTAATTCCTTTATCAAAGTGCATTCCGAAAGCGGAAAAGACAGATGCTGAAACAAGTGCTCGCCTTCGGCGAGGGAAAGGAGTGCAGAGTGACAAAGCATTT
>JAMOOR010000320.1 GCA_027065235.1 Thermotogaceae bacterium
TCCGATATGGAATCTATGACCGGATTCTTGTGCAGCTTTTGCAAGGTAGCTGGTCACAAAGAAGTCTGCAGCTGCTGGAAATTCGGGTGGAAGGTACTGAACGGTTGCTCCATCTCTTCTCACTGTAGAAGTAGCTATAACGCTGTCTCCTAATTTTAAATACCTCTGAAGAGCTCCAGTTGTTCCAAGTCTTATAACTACTTTTGCATTGGTTGTGGCGAGTTCATTCACGGCTATTTCGACGGCTGGAGCTCCCATACCAGTTGACATGACACTTACCTTTTCACCTTTTATCTTTCCTGTCATCGTTAAATACTCTCTGTTGTCTCCTACCCTAACAGGATCTTCCAGATACTTTGCTATTCTTTGAACTCTCCCTCTGTCTCCAACGATTATCACATATTTTCCAACATCCTCCGGGTTAACCCTTATGTGATATCTTGGATCCTCTGCCATCTACATCCCTCCTAACACGTTAAATGAAAGTGTTAGAGTACCGTGAGTTGGTAATTTGTCATGTTGTTCTGACAAAATTATACCAAATCTGTCAGATTTATTTAACAAACTGTTAAATGGTTTTATCTTTTCGGTTTTATTAGTCTATCTCTGAGCTTCAAAGGAATATTTTCTGGATGTAGGATCTTCATTTTAAATGGGCCCCTTTTTACATTTATCCAGAAAAGTCCTGGCATTACGAGCTCTTTCGCTTCTATCATGTCAAAATAGGTCTCTTTAAAGAAGACTTTTTTAAGTTCATCTCTTCGACAAGGTGGCACAAGAAAATTTCCTTTTCTCTTTTCCCAAAGCTCTTTCGCTTTGCACAGATTTGTCTCGTGCAAAACGACATTTTCATAGGTGAATATTTGGAATATCGGTTTAAAATCTCCTTCGTAATCTACGGTTATAAAAGCCATTCCACCAACAAGCACTGCTTTTTTTTGATCTATTTTGAAAGTTTTTCTTGTCAGTCTGTCAGATTTTGCTATTTTGTGTTGGCATTCTATATCCAAGAGGTCTATCGCTCTGTCCTTTGTCATTATTCCCGGTGTGTCATATATATAGAATTTAGCACCTTTAAGTTTTCTTCTTAGCATACCAAGCGTTGTTCCAGGTAGTGGGCTGACAAGGATTGTATGTTCTGCCAGCCTGTTAACAAGAGATGACTTTCCTGTGTTGGATATCCCAATTATTAGAGCTTTATCATATCCAAAAGATAAAACATGTTTCTTTAGCGAATTTATTCCAAAACCGGTCTTTGAACTGACAAGCCTTATGTCCTCGGGATATTTGGTTTTTATTCTCTCTTTCAACCAATCTTTTAACTCCTTATAAGAAACAGCCTTTGGAAGAAGGTCTATTTTGTTTATCACATATACAATTTTCTTACCTTTTAATAGTTCCTTTATATCTTTCCTGTAGCTTCCCTCAAAGTCTGTTATATCGATTACCCATAGAATAAGTTTGAATGAACCAAGAACATTTTTGAGTTCCTTTTTAAAGTCGGAAGTTAGTTCAACAGGCTCGTACTTTCCGTAATGTTTCAATCTGAAGCACCTTTGACAGAGTATCTCTTTTCCTTCCGCCAGTCTTCTTTCAAAAACATCCCCCGGGATGAATCCGGGTTTTTTTGGATCTTCAAACTGAAGCTCTGCTCCGCATCCAGCACATTTCAAAATCAGCACCCCCCAGGGTTAGATTCTACAGCAAAATTTCATCAACTTTGATATACTATATTGGGAATTAGATTCCAAGAGGTGAGTTTATGGCAGAAATGGGAAAAATTCTTGTAATTTTTGGTATTCTAATGGTTGCGTTAGGACTTTTCTTAGTTTTTTGGAATAAGATTCCAATTTTGGGTAAGTTACCCGGAGATATAGTTATAAGGAAAGGAAATTTTGTGTTTTACTTTCCAATCGCTACATCCATACTGATAAGCGTTATTTTGTCTTTGATTTTTTACATCATAGGGAGATTAAAATAATGGAGGAGGGAAACTATGAAAGCGTTGCTCGAAATATACTTAGAAGATCTTCCGCCAAGTGAGTTTCCAGCGCTTTTGAATCAGATGAAGGAAAAAATGGAAAATATTTTAAAAGAGAGAGAACTTGAGTTTTCCAGTGTGGAGAGTGGAATGACGGTTAGAAGGCTCTATATTAAGATAGATGGCCTTCCAGAGAAACAGTCGGATAAAGTAGTGGAAAGGAAAGGGCCACCTGAGAATATCGCTTACAAAGATGGAGAGCCAACAAAGGCTCTTGAAGGATTTTTGAAGAAGTTTGGCGCTTCCATAGATGATGTAGTTTTAAAAGATGGATATGTGTATGTTTCTCAGAGCATTAAGGGAAAAGAGACGTTAGAAATTTTGCCCGAGGTTTTCGTAGAATTTATAAATTCTTTAGATTTTAGAAAACCGATGAAATGGGCTGATGGAAAATACTCTTTTGTAAGACCTGTTCATGGCGTGCTGGCTCTGCTTGACGATGAGGTGGTTGATTTTGAAGTGTTTGGAATAAAATCATCCAATAGAACGAAAGGACATAGATTCTTTGGTAAGGAAGTTACAATTGAGAAAATAGATGAATATGAAAATAAGTTGTTTGATGAATTTGTAATTGCCTCACTCGATAAAAGGATGAAAAAAATAAGAGAGCAGCTTTTTGTTGATGGCTACACTGTGGACATGGATGAAGAGCTGATTGAAGAGGTAGCATACCTTACTGAGTTTCCAAGAGCGGTTGTTGGAAATTTTGATAAGAAGTATTTGTCCCTTCCTCAAGAGGTTATCATAACTACGGTGAAGCACCATGAGAGAACTTTTGCTACTTTTAAGGAGAAAAAGATTACACAAGTTTTTATAGGTTTTCAAGATGGTCCCGATGATCCTGAGGGAAATGTAAGAAAAGGTTTTGAAAGAGTGATAAATGCAAGGTTGGAAGATGCAAGATATTACTTTGAAAAGGATATAAAAAGCAGTTTTGAAGAGTGGAACGAAGAATTGAAAGGGATGATTTTCCAAAAAGAGCTTGGAACATTATACGATAAGGTTTTAAGGATAAAAGAAATTTCCATGGATATAGCAAATCAAATTGGTTATGAGAAAAAGGATCTTTTGGAAAGAGCTGCGACGATAAGCAAGGCGGATATTGCGTCCAAGGTTGTCTATGAATTTCCGGAACTTCAGGGAGTCATGGGTAGAATTTACGCTCTTAAATGGGGGGAAGATGAGGAAGTTGCTTGGGCACTTGAGGAGCAGTACTATGACGAGCCTAAAGGTGAACTGGGGAGCTTGATAGGCTCTGCCGATAGGTTAGATACCATAGTCGGCAACTTTTTGATAGGGAATCTTCCCAAAGGTTCAAAGGATCCCTTCGGACTTAGAGGGAAAGCGGACTACATATATGCATCTGTTGATAAATTTAAATGGAACATTGATCTTGAAAGGTTACTTAACCTTGCAAAGAATCTTTTAAAAGTTGATAGTGATTTGAACAGTCTTGAAAATTTCATGAAGAATAGGTTTAGATTGTATCTTGAAAGCACCGGTGTTGAGTGGGATGTTGCAAGGGCTGTGGAGCATCTATGGAAAGAGCCTCTTAGAGGAATACTCTCGGCAAAGGCTTTGAATAAAATCATAGATTCTAAGGATCTAATCGACCTAAGGGTGGGATTTGAAAGGGTTCACAACATGGCATCGAAACATAATAGCATGGAGTACGAAGGAGCGCTTCTTAAAGAAGATGCCGAGGTTTCCCTTATAAATAAATTCTATGAAGTTAAAGAAAAGGTACTTAAGGCACTTGAAAATTTTGATTATGACATAGCGTATCAATCTCTTATTGAACTCAAGCCTTATATAGATAGATATTTTGATGAAGTATTTGTCATGGTAAATAGGGAAGACATTAGAAGAAGCCGATTGGGCTTCTTGAAAAATGTAGATGATCTTTTCATGAAAGTTGCTGATCTGACTCAAATAAGTAAAGAGAGGGTAATCTAAACACTGATATCCATTAAAGCCTTTTGTAGGGCTTTATAGAATAATTTTGAGAATTTAAGTGGAGTTAGCGTTTTGCTCAAGCTTATTGGCTTTCGGGCCATTATGTTTATTTGGGATGCCAAATTTTGGTTTTTTGAGTTATAATAGGAAGCAACCTTATTTGGGGTTTTAGATATTTGTAAATTATTTGTTCTCTTAACGCTCAATGTGCTTACGGAAGTTGGAGCAGTGGACATGTTTAATACCCTCACATTGTCGCCTCCCTGAAATGTTATTTTACAATAAAGGGAGAAATATGGCAAAATTAAAATAATCTTTCTTGATTAAATTTTATTTTATGGGGGTGGATATTGTGGCAGAAAAATTCAATTTGCAAGACAGATTTCTCAACACCCTAAGGCTCGACAGAGTAAGCGTGAAAGTTTACCTTGTAAATGGGTTTCAACTTAAAGGTGTGGTTAAATCTTTTGATAGCTACACTATACTCCTTGAAAGTGAAAACCAGCAGAGTTTGATTTACAAGCATGCTATAAGTACCATCATACCCAGCAGAAAGATCAGCTGGGTAAGGCAGCAGCAAAAGCAGGGTGAAGGAAAGGAAGATGAAAGTAAGCACCAAGAACAGTGAGGATAGAGCGATACTCATAGGACTCGATAGGGGAGAATTTGATGTCAGAGAGACGATAGAAGAACTTGAGGCATTATGTAACACCTTGGATATCAAGGTTGAGGAGTTTTTAATTCAAAGAAGAAAAAAGCCAGATGTTAGGTATTACCTGGGGAAGGGAAAGTTAGAAAAACTCAAGAAGCTTTTAGAACTTTTCGATGTGAACCTTGTTGTTGCGGATGATGAACTTACCCCAATCCAAGTGAAGAATCTGGAAGAGTTTTTGAATGCTAAAGTTCTTGATAGAACTCAGATTATTTTGGAGATATTCGCCCGCCATGCAACCACGGAGGAAGGAAAGATACAGGTGGAGCTTGCCCGTCTCCAGTATGAACTTCCTCGCTTCATTGGAATGGGTACAGAGCTTTCCAGACTTGGCGGCGGTATAGGAACGAGGGGGCCTGGAGAGAAGATACTGCAAAAGAAGAGGAGTGAAGTTAGGAAAAGGATAGCGGTGTTAAAAGAAAGATTGAAGGAAATAGAGAAGGATAGAGAAATCCAAAGAAGTAAAAGGAAGGAAAGAAAGTATTATAGGATGTCGATAGCGGGATACACAAACGCCGGGAAATCCTCCCTTTTAAATCTTTTAACCTTATCGGACGATGCAAAGGTCGAGGATAAGTTATTTGCAACTCTTGAGCCTATTACAAGGAGGATAAAACTTCCGTCGGGAAGGGTGATTTTAGTTTCTGACACAGTTGGTTTCATAAGGAAGCTACCCCATACTATTGTTGCAGCTTTTAGAGCGACTCTGAATGAGATAAAGGAGTCAGATCTTCTTATACACCTCATTGATATATCCGACCCTCATTACGAAAATAAAATGCAGGAAAGTTTGAAAGTGCTCGAAGAAATAAAAGCTTCCGATGTTCCAAGGATTACAGTGTTCAACAAGATAGATCTTATAACTAAGGAGAAACTTGAAAGCGTGATGAGTAAGTACCACGATGCTGTTTTCATATCTGTGAAAAAGTCGTTGGGAATCAAAGAGTTATTATTCAGAATTGAAGAGAACCTGTGGAAAATGGATAAAAAAGTTAAGATTAGATTTCCTAGTGATAAAATAGGGATTCTTTATTCCTTTCTTGACAGGATTGAAATTGTCTCGGAGAATTATGTGAACGGGCATCTAGAAGTTGAATTGAGAGGTATGGAAGAGGTTGTTAGAGAGGTTATCGGAAAAGTGAAAGGAGAGGTGATCAAATGAAGAAGCTATTCGTAGCATGGATGGTTGTTGGCATAGCGCTTTTTGGGTATGCACTTAGATTGTATCCTCCTGTCGATAACCCGAGGGTGACGTCAACCTTTGGTGAGTATAGGCCTTTAGGTTCAAGAGGTCCGCACTTTCATATGGGAGTGGATTTTTCTACTGCTAGAAGGATAGGTATAGATATAAAAGCGGCTGCGGACGGATACCTAGATAGAGTAGTGATTGACAAAGACGATATATATGGATACGTAGTTATCCTTGTCCATGAAGGCGGTTATAAAACCCTTTATGCACACATGTCCGATTTTGCTCCAGCTGTAAAAGAGATAACGGATGATCTCGAAAGGGAATTTAATGGGGAAAGAGTGGTAGTTCAGTTTCACCCAGATGACATTGTATTTAAAAAGGGGGAAGTTATAGGAAAATCAGGTAGCACGGGAGAAGCTATGAAACCCCACTGCCATTTTGAAGTAAGGGATGAAGGAGAGAAGGTATCATATGATCCCATGCTCTTCTTAGTTGGAGTTCCAAGGCCGATTGATGAAAGGGTGGTTATAGATAAGATCAGCGTTGACTCCACGGTAATGAGTTTTGTTGATGGAGGAGAATACGAATTTAAAGGAGATTTTCCAAAGCTTGAGATCCTCGCGTATTCTATAGGAAATGGAAACAGGTTAGGTCTTAAAGATATAAAATATTACCTTAACGGGACTCTTATATATGAACTCTCATTCTCCAAAATAGATTGGCTAGATTTTGGGAATGTAAGTTATGTATATGACGGTGAGAAGTCTAGAATGAACGTTGAAGAATACGTAGCATGGTACAGGTTGTATCCCATAGACATGGAAGCGAATCTTTCCATGATAAAGGTTAATAGATTTCCAGAGGTGAAGAGATTTCCAGATGTTTCTAATATAAAGATCATTATGGAGGACGCTTGGGGCATGAAAAAGGAAGCAAAAATAATTCTAAGGAGAGTGGAAAACTAATGTTCTTTAAGAAGAGAAAAAAGGATGTAAGTTCAAATCCTTTTTACAAAGAAAAGAAATCTATGAAGATTTACATAGAATGTAGCAGGTGTGGTCATGTCATGGAATTTAGGATCTTGAATGATAGAGATTTAATGGTATCTTATGATGGTGTTTCGACTTATGTGATAGATA
>JAMOOR010000321.1 GCA_027065235.1 Thermotogaceae bacterium
AGAAGAAACTGTTGATATTATTTAATAAACAAAATCATCTTCCACATCTTTGAATTCTTCGAGTTTATCCAGACCAAATTTCTTAATATCTTCTATTTCATTCTTCTTAACTTTCAGCACCCAGAAGCCTTTGAATTCATGGGAAAGTCTTGAGTGCAAGTCCTTTTTGTAAGCCGGGACGCTGACAGAATATTCGTGCATTTTCGCCTTTAAATACCACTTCGCATCTGATTCTGGTTGTGAAAATCCTTCTTTCCTGAGTTCCTCAATTATCTCGTCCCATGTCCATTCTTTGCCGCTCTTATTTTCTCTTTCGCCTTCTATTATCTCAGCAAATGCCTTAAGCCATTCCTCTTTGCCTTTAGCCTCCACTTTCATTAAAGCTGGCACCACCGCTGTTATACCTGCAATCTTCCTGAAAATCCTTTGTGCTTCGCTTCTTTTTGAGGCAGTGTAATATTTTAGAAAATCCAAAGTTTTATCGATTTCAGCAACAAATTTATCTTTCAATTTTTGACTTTCGGTTCCTTTTTCAAAAGTTTTTTCAACCATCTCTTTCTCTTCAAGATAACTGAGATAGCGTCCTTGATATTCAATAAGAACTTCTCTGGTTTTTTCAAGCACATCCCGGTTGTAAACGGCAGTTGTTCCTCGGTCAAACTTAACTTTTCCGTTTTCTTCGTTGCCAGCGAAAATCAGGATATTTGCTTCGTCGCGACTATACTCCTCTCCTTTTCTTGATCTGAAAACTCTGCCCCATCTCTGAACCTGACTGTCAATTGAGGATATTTCGGTTATCATGAAATCGAAGTCCAGATCCACTGAAGCTTCAACAACCTGTGTGGCTATAAAAATCACTTTTTCGCCATTGTCAAGCCGCTCTTTGGCCTTTTTTATCCGTTCACTTTTGTATTTTTCCACAATTCTGGAGTGCAGGAGGAAAACGGAATCTTTGAATTCTTCATCGTTCTCAAGTTCTTCGTATAGCTTAATTGCCTTTCTTACATTGTTAAGAACAATAAGGACTTTATTTTTCCCTATTATTTTTTCTTTTATAATGTTCAGGGTATCCAAATTTATTTTCCATCTTTCTTCTGGTTCTTTAGTAGAACTGTTGTATTCGAAGATGTTATTCTTTTCCACTTTTATTCTGTGTCTATTCTTTTTGAGATTCTTTATTTTTAAATTTAATTCAGCTGCGTCAATTGTTGAAAATCCCATTTTTTCAAAATACGTCTTAAAATATGGTGGAAATGTAGCTGTCATCACGAGGATATTGCCTCCGAGCGAATTTACAAGCTGGAGAGTTCTGATAATTACAGCGGCCATTTCCGGGGTATAAGTTTGGATCTCATCAATAACGATACTGCTTATCGGGTAAATAGCTATAACCTTGTCAGATCCGTAATAGTTCAAGGAAGTTAAAAGGATTTGATCAGGCGTTGTGAGCATAATTGGCAAAGAAAGAAGCTTTGCAGATGTTATCTTCCTTTCGATATCCAGATACTTACTTCCTTCTTCCTTGAGATACTCGATAAAGGAAGTGGAATGCAGAATATTAACTAACTCTTTGTCAAAATAACCTTCCCTGGATGCCTCTTCTCCTTGTGTCCCCTTAAACCTCATATAAAGGTCATTTAGCGCCACTCGTAGAGGGATGGTGTAAAGGAATTTTCTCCTTTGCTTTGCACCCCACAAAATGGAGAATTCTGTTTTCCCTGAACCGGTTGGCGCAATCAAAACCATCTTTTTATAGGGTGCTTTGCTTTCGAAATAATCTCTCTGCCAGAAAGGCGCTTCCGGATCATTCTCTTTTATCCTTTGCTCGATCTTCGTAGCAAGTTCTCCAAAATTAAGTGGCTCAGATATTCGTCCAGTTTCAACAGCGACTTTCCCGCTTGAAGCGTAATCCGCCCGTCTGAGAGAGCCAAGAAGCAAAAGAAAATCTAACAACTTTTTGTCAAACTGCGAAATTTCTTTCCCCATAGTATTGGGAGGCTCATAAAACCACGTGAAATCCGAAAGATCATCCTCAAGTTCTTCTTTTGCATGAGAGACTTTATCCCAATCGACGTCCTTTTTGAGTTCATTTATGGCCTCGACTACGAAATCATGCTTATGAAACTCCTGAGCAAAGTTATCCAATAAATTCAAATAAGAGGTTTCAAAGTCATTTTTATGTTTTTCGATAAAATTAAGATAACCGATAGTCTGATCCAGGTGATCCTCAAGCATGAATTCCGGGAAGGTCTTTAATTCGGTGTAGTAATGATTGAAATGGTGGAACAGAATAGCTGTTACAATTTTGGGATTCCAGTCGTCCTTGTTACCAAGTAGCAAAGATGCCAAAATTGCTGATAACACTTCATGTCGGGTAAAATGGATATCCCTAAATCCTTTAAAGAACTCCTCAATCTCTCCGAAGATTTTTGGAGTCTTTTTTTCTTCTTTCGTAAAAACCTGCCTCTGAAATCCATAATCAATCTTTCCAAGATCGTGCAGAATGGCAGCCTTGGCCAGTGCTTTGAAAAATTGATGTCGTTGGCTCCTATCTCTAAAGATTTCTAATTCGATATAAGGTTCCATCTCCTCGATGGCATTGTGAAATGTCACTACCTGCTCGAGGCAGCTTTTAAGATGCTCTTTAAGGGACTCTGGCTGCCCTGTTTCATCCGGGGACTTTGCCCTCAAAATTTCAAAAATTTCTATAGCCATCCGAACTCCTCCGGTATTTTGAAAATCGTTCTTTTTGAATTCTTTAATATTTTGAAAGTGGAAATCTTAATGGGAACAGCATCCTTATCTTTTTCAGGGTCTTTTAGAACGATGACCGAACCAGCAC
This sequence comes from Thermotogaceae bacterium, assembly GCA_027065235.1. Lineage (GTDB taxonomy): Bacteria > Thermotogota > Thermotogae > Thermotogales > Thermotogaceae > JAGHBG01. Next base: position 2,843 of record JAMOOR010000321.1, read on the forward strand.
CTGCAAAAAGGACGGGTTCAAACTCGGCCTCTCGTTCTGTTTCCTTGGTAATTTCGGCTTTGTTTCGGACAAGCTTATCTCCATTTTTAAATTTTGCTTTTGTCCCTACGAAATACACCGGGAATTTATCCTTATTTATAGGAAACTTTATTTTTTGTCCTTTCTCCTTTTCAAGCTCAAGTTTTATGTAAGTTGGATACCTCACTCTGATGAAGCCTTTGGGTAGCTTAGGCTCTTCTTTTTCCGGCTCATAAATTTTCTTTATGAAAATCACATCTTCACTCCTGCCGAGGTAGAGAACTTTTCGTGGGTGTTCCAATGCTTCTCTCACTTCATCTATGAGTTCGGAAGTATCTTTAGGAAATTTGAGAAAGATAAACAGATGCCCATTGAAAAGTTCTTGCTGTGAGACGGGAGAGCGTTGCGAAGTGTGTCCTTCTCCATAAAGCGGAAAGCCTTGATTGAATAGGATAGCTCGCCCTTTATATTTTTTAAGTGTTATACCACTGGTTGTTGCCTTTATCAAACTTTGGTAATTCCAGAAGACACTTTCAAATCCACCGTGAACGCTTACCTTTATATTCCAAAATTCGGAGTCATAATATCTTCCAGTGGCATTTTGAAGCATTCCGATAATGGCACTTTTGGGAGGCAAAGGATAGGTCTGAGCATAGTAGAAAGTGAATGGGTTTCTATACTGAGCGAACGGCTGAAATGCTTCTATGAGAATAATTTTTTCTTCATCCATCTTAGACATCATTCTCCCTCTTTGTTCTTTCCTTTTGTCTGTTCAACTACACGAACCTCTATGGAAGGATCGTGAAAAATATAGACTTTTTCTTGCCCTTCCTCTTCTTTCTGTTTATTTCTTTCACTAAAACCAAAAAACTTGGAAATGTGATCCCACACATTTCCTAATCCTTCTTCATCAATTTTTTTACCGTAAATTTCAAAGATAGGCTTCTTTGATCTGCTCACTTTGTGTATAACCTTACGCACAATTTTTCCGTCTTTTTGTTCTGTGATTATCTCATCGTGTTCTTCCTCTGTGTATTCGTCTTTAAGGATTATTTTGTCCCTGTAAGTCCTGTAAGGCACATCTTTGTAGAGTCCAAGAACAAGAAGCTTGGGCGAAAGGTCCTCGTCTCTTCCTTTGATGTAACGACGAAGTTTTAAAATGGCCTGGATTAAATTCTTCACTCTTCTCCTTTTTTTATTCTCGGTCAGCTCGTATTTCCAGATAACTACATCCGATTCGGGATTAAATTTAACAATGTTTTTAAGCTCTTCTGGAACCGCAGCAGAAGCTATGGGCAATATTAATTCGGACAAGTTATATGACTTATCACTGATCGCTATTGGCGGTAATAATTCTTTTTTCTTTTTGTTTTTATCGATTGTAAACAAAGTTAATGCATTGTCTTTGACTTCAATGGATAACCCTCTTTTATCTTCCCCTTTAATTTGGTAATAAGATTCTATTTGTCCAATTCTTTCTAAATCCACAACTACTGAATACAAGTAATAGGTCATATGTTCTTCCGAAGTGAAAGGATTAGGCTTCATATCCCCCTTTATTTTCCTTAACCTATTAGCGAGTCCAAGATTGGCGTTAAAAAGAGCATCGTAGTTGAACGGAGTCATTGATACAGCATGGCTTATTTTGACGGGAGCTTCGCGGAAATTCTGAGGCGTTGTTGAAGTAATCAAGTAACCAAAGAGATCGAATTCAGGATATTTAAGAATCTCTCCAGTAAAAAGCAATTTTTCGGCTGGCTGGATTACTTTTTGATCACCCTTTCCCTCTGTAGAAAGACTCTCTCCTTCTGCAATCTGCCATAATCCAAATTGTTTTCCAGTTTCTAACAAGCTATATCTCAGCGCGTATCTGCTCACGAAGGTATACTGTTTTCCGTCCCACTTCGTTATCTTCTTCAGTTCCTGATAGTTACCACTGCCTTGGTCGTAATTCAACGACCCGGCATAAAACACTATGTCCATGACGATAAATCTTCCCATTTTATTAACCCTCCTCTTTTTGTGATTCTGTCTCCATTATTCCCATAATTACAGAATATGCCCATTTTTCAAAGAATTTTGAGCTGTATCCATAAAGCTCATTTATTACTCTAATAACTTCTTTTGTTTCCGAAGATTCTTTCTTAGCATTCAAATGCCTGAGCAGTGTCCATAAAAATTGCTGCATATTCCCAGAACGAATGATGTTCAAAAGGTTATAGACAAGCTTCTGGCGATAGGACTCTGAATCTCCAGCAAAAATCGCGGGCATATTTTTACGGATTATCTCCATTTTATTTAACACGTCCTCGTTTATAACCTTCTCCTCTATCAATGTCTTTTGGTTACTCATCACTTCCACCTCCTATCAACCCGGCGAGAAACGGAACTGCATCCGACTGCCAGGTTTTATCGTTTGATAAGATGTTTCTAAAGATGTGATTTATTAGCGTCTTAACATCATCAACATCCTTTCCATTCAATGCCTTTAGTATTTCGTTGACAAAGGAATACTTCTGATTTTTTCTCAATCTTGAAAAAAGTCGATAGGCCAAAGTTTTCCTTTCATCCGGTGAGTCTTGGGAAAACAACTTTCCTATTATAGATTTCAGATGAAAATATCCTCGAATCGTATCTTTTGCCTTTTCTAAAACGAGCTTATTTCTGAAGAAGAAGTCATCGGAGAACAGGTTAGTTTTCTTTATATTCAATTCCGCAATCACTTTGTCTAATGCGGCACTGTAAATAAGTGACTTGGTATTTTTGAATTTTCTTTTCTGTTTGCTGTTGGAATCTTTTTGGGTAAAGTAAAGACCTAAATTTCTGTAGAAAATCGGAAGTAAGGGTTTGTTTTTAATAAATTCTTGAAGAAGCCATTGATACTGTTTGTCCCCCTTTTCTAAAACCTTAATTTTTTGATTCAAGGCTTCTCTTATCTTATCATCGATGATGAATTCAGCCTGTAATTTGGGTATCCCAATGTATTGAACCCCCTTAAGTTCTTGTTGGATAATATTTTCATATTCAATCAAATACATATTCTCGAGAGAAAATTCTGCTTTAGTCTCAAAAAGAAAATCAATAATACTTTGCCAAGTTAACTTCAAAATTTCGCTTTGGGACTTCTTCCTTGCCATGTCCAAGTAAGTTTTCAGTTTTTTGTTAACAGAATATGTAAACTGAAAATTAGGCGTGTAAAAGGCCATAAACCTATCTGTTTTTATGAAAGACGCTGGGAAGGACAACAGCAAGAAAATAGGGTCATCCACAGGGACAAATCCTTTAAGAGTCTCAATTGTGGGTATCTTTCCCATAATAACATTAGGGAATTCCTTCTCCGAAAAGATGAACTTTGATATAGTTTTGTCAAAAGCATCAACTGTTAGTTCATCTTTGATTTTATGTTCGAATAGCATAGTCTCAAAAGAGGCTAATACTTCATCCTCTTTACCAAATTTGTTCTTGCTCGGATTTAAGAAATTTAAATTTTGGAAAAACGATTCTGAAACAGCAACCCCAATACTGTTTACTTTGTCAATAATATCTTTATTGTTGAGTGGCTTATTTAGAAAAGACTTATATCTCTGGAAAGTTTTAATTATTTTTTTCTTTATTTCGCTATTTATCCCTTTAAGCTCATTTCTAACGCTTTGTCTATTTTTCTCCTTGGTCAGAAATCTTTTTATCGATTTCTCTATAATATTCTCTATTTCCTTTAACAGGGTTTCTTTATCTTGAAAAAAAAGTTCGTCAGTATCGGTTTTCTTTTTTATTCCTTGTCTACTAATCCAATCTTTAACGGTCTTTTTTACATAAAAAATAAAGAAGGCGTAATAAAACCACTCATGAGTTGACTGATATTCTTTGCCATACACCTCCTCCATCAAATTTACGAAACCGAGGATGCCGAGGTCTATGAACCAATTGCCTGTAAATTTAAGCTCTTTACTCAAGACAAACCTCCTTTTTCAAAATCCGATTTTATTGAAAATTCTTTTAGATTTCCACACGCAATTTCTATCGAAGTCGGCAGCACCACGAGACCATTATCTATCCAGAAATTCCCTGTGGGATTCTGGAGCGAAATTTTAACCTTTGGCATGATTTACACACCTCCCTGTAAGGCTGTGTTCTGTCCCATACACATCCCTGACACTTCGGCCGATTTCGATTAG
>JAMOOR010000322.1 GCA_027065235.1 Thermotogaceae bacterium
CACATTTATAGCAGAGTATTTCAAAGATGCCTACTCACTTGGCATAAGACCGGCTAATTTTCACCCAAAGACGACGGATTATGTGAAAGAAATAATCGATATGGTTCAAAAACTGATAGATAAGGGCTACGCATACGCTACTCCTTCTGGAGATGTTTACTTCTCTGTCAGAAAATTTGAAAAATATGGAGAGCTTTCTGGAAAAAAGATAGAAGACTTAATAGCGGGAGCAAGGGTTGAACCGGGAGAGGAAAAGAAAGATCCCCTTGACTTTGCACTATGGAAAGCGGCAAAACCATCAGAACCATGGTGGAACTCTCCATGGGGCAAGGGCAGGCCGGGCTGGCACATAGAATGTTCTGCAATGAGTATGACATTGCTTGGCGAAAGCTTTGACATCCACGCAGGTGGGGAAGACCTCATATTCCCTCACCACGAAAACGAAAAGGCTCAATCTGAAGCATGCACTGGAAAAGTCTTTGCAAAATACTGGATGCACAACGGGATGATAAGGATGGTTGGAGAGAAGATGAGCAAGTCCTCGGGCAATATCTTTCTTGTAAGGAATGCCGTTTCAGCCTTCGGAAGAGACGCTATAAGGCTATTTATCCTTTCAAAACATTATAGATCGCCGATAGATTTTTCAGAGGATATCCTTCTTGACAACAAAAAAGCCGCACAAAGAGGTTGGGAAGCTATAGAGAGGTTTGAAAAGGGAATGGATGTAGAGATCCCAGTTCCGAAATATGACAGCTGGATGAAGGATCAGATAGAAAAGTTCAAAGAGGCTCTTGATGATGATTTCAACACACCGGAGGCGGTTGCACAGATCTTCAACCTTATAAAGGAGCTAAACAAAGCGATGGACGGCGGCGATGAGGATAAAGCTCTGAAGGCTTACCATCTCATAAGGAGGGAATTTGGGCCCGTTTTAGGGCTTTTCGATCTTTCAAAAGAGGCAAAGAGGTCAGAGGGGAAAGAATCAAAACTTATAGAGCTTTTAGTTGATATAAGAAGCAAAATGAGAAAGGAGAAAAGGTTTTCTGTAGCTGATGAAATTAGAGATAAGCTATCAGAAATTGGCATAGTTCTAAAAGACGCCAAAGAAGGTACCGAATGGGAGGAAGTAGAGTGATGGAAAAGGAAAACAAAAAAATAATCAGACTTGACTTCAATGAAAATCCCTTCGGATTTCCAAAGGAGATTTTGGAGAAAGTAGCAAGGGAAATAGATTCAGATTATATAGCAAGGTATACTGAAGCCCCAACGAAAGAACTTTCAGATTGCCTTGTAAACTACATAAAAGACACAACAAGGGCAAACTTTATCGATGAAAGATGGATAACGGTCTCTGCTGGAGCCGATGATGGTATAAAACTTTTAATGGAGTTAAGACCTAAAAGAGTTGTTCTATTTCCACCAACTTACTTCTATTACTACTTTTTCGTAAAAGGTTTGAGGCTTAACTACGAGGAGTTTCCTTTAATAGATGATATGTACATCCCAAAAGTTGAACTGAAAGAAGGAGATATGGTCTTTCTACCAAATCCCAACAACCCAACGGGGCACATGTTTGATGATGAAGAAATATTGAGACTTTTAAACAGCCCCGCCACCGTTGTGATCGATGAAGCGTATTTTGAATTTTCTTGGAAAACCTCTGTGAAATTTTTAAAGGACTACAAAAACCTTGTTATACTTAGAACTTTCTCAAAAGCTTTTGCCTTTGCCGGTCAAAGGTTTGGATACATCATAGCCCATCCCGAAATGATTGAGAGAATAAATACGGTAAGAGAAGAGTACAACCTTTCTTCTTTCGTCATGAGGCTTGCAGTTGAGGCTCTTAAAAATCGTTTCCTTTTCTTTGGTAGGATAAAGGAAATAGAGATGGAAAGGTTAAGGATGGCAGAAGAACTGGAAAATCTTGGACTTGAACCTTTTCCTTCCCAGTCGAATTTCCTTTACTTCAAGGTAGAAGATGCGGAAAAGGTTAGAGACAAACTCCGTGAAATGGGCATTTGTGTAAGGGTTTTATGGAAGGGAATCAGAGTAAGTATTGGAAAGAAGGAAGAGAACGATGCTTTCATAGCTGCATTAAAAGAAATATTGGGGTGATTGCGTGGATCTGAAGGGAATAAAACTCTTTGTTATGGATATGGACGGAACAATACATATAGGGGGAGAGCTCTTTGAATGGACTCTCCCTTTTTTGGGGTATTTGAAGGAAAATGGGATAAAATATGTCTTTCTCACCAACAACTCTTCTAAATCAGCGAAAGATTATCAAAATATGTTGGAAGGTATGGGGATAGAGAATCCTGTTGTTTTCACATCTGGTGAGGCAACTGCAAGATATGTAAAAAGAAACTTTCCCAATAAAAGTGTCTGCATATTTGGAACAGAAAATCTTATATACGTATTCAAAGATTTTGATATAAAAATAGATAAAGAAAATCCAAATCTTCTTGTTCTTGGTTACGACACGACTGCAACCTACGAAAAGATCAGAAAGTTCGCTCTTCATCTAAGAAAAGGGCTACCTTACATAGCAACTCACCCTGATATAAATTGCCCTTCGAAAGAAGGTTTGATACCAGACGCAGGAAGCTTCATAGCGCTTTTTGAAAAATCTACCGGTAGAACCCCGGATTTCATCGTTGGAAAGCCAAACCCGCAGATGCTTTATGAAATAGCTCAAGCTTACTCCATTGATATATCAGAAATTGCCATGGTTGGAGATAGGCTTTACACGGATATAAAGATGGCTATCGATGCCGGAGCGCTCCCTATACTCACCCTATCGGGAGAAACGAATATAGAGGATGTTCCTGAAAAGTTGCGGGAAAGAATCATAATAGTAGAAAACATCGGAGAGATTACAAAGAAACTTTTAGATTCTTGAATATCTCAAGCAAAGTTGTTAAAGTTATTAAGAAACTTAAAGATGCTGTTAGAAATATTGTCAAAATACAAAGGAGGGATTTACTATGGTAATAGCTATTCCGGTGGAAACAAGTGAAGGAATAACATCAGTAATCGCAGAGCATTTTGGTCGAGCACCTTATTATGCATTCGTGGATGTGGAAAACGGGGAAATAGTTTCTGTAAAAATAGAACCTAATCCAATCGTCGAACACGCTGAAGGTGATCTTCCAAACTATATGCGCGAAAAAAATGTGGATGTACTTATAGTACGGGGGATAGGCCAGAAAGCCATAAGGTATCTGAACAGTTATGGGATTAAGGTGATACGTGGTGCTCAGGGTACCGTTGAAACTGTTGTAAAGAATTTTATCCAGGGAAAGCTAGAGGATACTGAGTATGAACCTAAAGAACGCTTCCATAACTTGTAATTTTAAGATGAATAGTTATTCATCTTATAACTGAACATAACACTTAACATCCCATCCTTTACATTTATCTCAACTTGTTTATAATACACAGGCGGGGAGGCGTGTCCGAACTGGCTAAGGAGCCGGTCTCGAAAACCGGTGGGCGTTTTCGCCCGTGTGGGTTCGAGTCCCACCGCCTCCGCCACAAAACATAAAACCGGGCAACTATGCCCGGTTTTATGTTTTTAGAAAATTCATACATCAGAACAAGTGATATACCTTGAATATTGAAGAAGCTATTATTGACACGACCGACATTATTTTTATGAGTATATCAAGGGATGGTCCAACTGTATCTTTAAGAGGATCACCAACAGTGTCTCCTACAACAAGTGCTTTATGCTCTTCTGTGCCTTTTCCTATTCCTTCTATATTTCCTTGTTCAAGGTACTTTTTAGCGTTGTCCCAGGCACCACCTGAATTTGCACAAAAGATCGCCAACATTACGCCAGATAGTAATGTTCCTATCAGCAAGCCTCCAACAAATTGCGTCCCAAATAAGAATCCGCTAACAAGAGGGGTTAAAACGGAAATAAAAGCAGGGACCTTCATTTTTTTCAAAGCTCCACTACTACATATCTGTATGCATCTGTTGTAATCAGGAGGAATTTTGCCCTCAGCTATTTCAGGGTGAGCTTTGAACTGTCTTCTTATCTCTTCTACCATCTCTCCTGCGGAGTCAGCCACCGATTTAATCAACATCCCACTAAACATGAACGGAAGGGCTGCACCTACCAACGCACCAGCTATTGTTTTTGCATTCATCATGTTGAGTACAAGCACTTGTGATGCATCCTTGATGGTTGCAAGGTCCTCAGGACTTATTTGGGAGAATATATAAGAGGCAAACAAGGATAACGCCGCCAAGGCAGCTGATCCTATAGCGAATCCTTTACCGATAGCTGCTGTTGTATTTCCAACGGAATCGAGTCTATCCGTTATCTTTCTTACATCCTCTTCAAGACCTGCCATTTCGCTTATTCCACCTGCGTTGTCGGCAATTGGTCCATAACTGTCCGTTGATACAGCGGTGGCGACGAAAGAAAGCATTCCTGCAGCCGATACAGCTACTCCGTAAAGCCCCGCAAACAAATTTGAAATTAATATTCCAGCAGCCAATGTCAATGTTGGCATAAAAGTACTTTCCATTCCGAGAGCCAAACCTTCGCTAATTACAACCCCCACTCCTCTTTTTGACTGAAGGCTCAAGAGCCGCGTAGGTTTAAACTTATCGCTCGTGTAATATTCTGCCCAATTTCCCATTGCAATCCCTACCACAATTCCCGTAACAAGTGCCCCCCACGGGGAGATCCACCCATATCTAAAACCGACTGCAGAAAGATCCGCTTTTCCGTGAAACGCCCAGTATGTTGCAAAAAATCCTAATACAACCGTTAATATGGCTGATGTCCAAAGCCCGCTATCAAGAACCTTTTGAGGATCCTTTGCGTTTTTCCTTGAAATAACAACAAGTATTCCTATTATCGATGACAGAAGCCCCGTTGCGGCAAGTGCTATAGGATAATCAATGAGTTTCATAGAAGTAGAATAAGAAATTCCTTTATAAAGCCTAAACATATATGCCGCTAGTATAGTGGAAGATACTAAAGCACCGACGAAGCTCTCAAGAAGATCAGCTCCAAGTCCTGCAACATCACCAACATTGTCACCAACATTATCAGCAATTGTAGCTGGATTTCTTGGATCGTCCTCTGGAAGCTGAAGCTCCGTTTTCCCAACAAGATCAGCGGCCATATCAGCGGCTTTAGTGTAAACTCCGCCTCCTACCCTGTCAAAGAGCGCCATTAGAGAACATCCAAGTGCATAACCTGAAACTGTCATTGTGAACGGTATGAAGTTTATTCCAAGCCAGTTTGTCTCTATTACCAACTTTCCTTCAGAAAGCTGACCAAGTAGTTTTCCAAAAACGAAATACACTATCACAAGCCCAAGTATAGAAAGCCCCGCTACAGAAAGCCCCATAACACTTCCACCTAAATATGCCACCCTCAAAGCACTTGCTATGTTTTTTGTTTTCCGTGCTTCGTTAGTCACTCGTACATTTGCATGTGTTGCGGACTTCATACCAAAAACTCCTGCAAGCATGCTCAATGTCGCTCCAAGTATGAAGGCTATCCCTACATGCCACGTTGTAGTTATCATAAGGATAATTGCTATAGGAATCATTACCTTAAAAACCGTGGAGTTTTCATGACGAAGAAATGTAGCTGCTCCTTCCCTGATCATCTTTGATATCTGCTTCATCTTCTCTGTTCCTTCTTCTTTTTTTACGACTTTTTTGTAGTTGATGTAGGCAAGGGAAAGAGCTATGAAGCTTATTACCAATGCATACACAAGAACCATACTCTCGCCTCCATCTGATTGTGAAATTAGTTTCAACATATTGAGAATCTATTCACAAAGATTCCCCAATGATATTATTACACTCTGAAGTAAAAAAATCAAAGGCTATTGTTCATACAGCTTGATTAAAAAGTAAAGCTATGCATTTACTTGTAATGCTAAAAGCTCTCTTTAAATTTTTATTAATAACGCTATAACTAGTTAAGCAACCTAGAGAAGAAGAAGTGAAGAAAATGAAGAGGTTTCACATTGGGGAATTAAAACCCAGATACTCCTTGGTTCAAGAGGGAATGGCAGTTAGGACATCTTTGGACAATTTGGCAGCTACAGCTGCTAACGCTCGAGGAATAGGTATCATTGTTTTTTCCTAAAGATAAAAAATTACAGACAGGTTTCTATAATAGAGTATAGAAACGTTATAAGGAAAGCACGAGAAAAATCTAAAGGAATCATAGATGTAAATATAATGGTAGCTTTGACAAATTTTGCAGACATGATTAAAACTTCTATTTATCGCAGTGAAAGAATGTGATGCTAGCCCAGAGTTCAAAAAGGCGAATAATAGAGGCAAAGAACGGAGATGTTTACTATAATAAAGAGCTCTGTTGAATTGCCGGGAAGGGCTATCAAAAATGCCTTCGTGGTTGCGGTAAAAAGAGGTGAAAAAAGCCTTTCACGTGTAGGTATCATTGCATAAAGACCTGCGATTTCAGAAAAACACCGTATTGCATCGCAGAATCTTTATACAATGAAGCTGTTGGAAAGGTCGAGGATAGGGTTGTTTTTACTGGCGGAGCTGTTTCAAAGGTTAATAAGATCCAAAGAGTGAAGGACATATTTGAGGAATTGTTCGAATAAGGAATGTAACATTTTTTAGGAGTATAATAAGCACGATATGGTAAATGTGGCTTGTTTTGTGAAAAAACACATGGTGCTTTTTTCTTTCATATTTATTTTTATCGTGCTAGCATTTGTTTCTCCAAAAAATGCTTATGCTTCTTTTTTCACCATAGAATGGAAGAGCATATCAGCACTTGCAGGGCTTTCCATAATAACCACAGGTATGCAAAAAAGCAGGATTTTTCATAAAGTGGCGAAAGCGTGGGCAAAAAGATTAAAATCAGAAAGATCATTGGCATTATTCTTGGTGATTTTTTCAGGACTGATCTCCACCATACTAACCAACGATGTAGCTCTTTTTATAACGGTTCCCTTTACACTGTCGCTGGGAAGTTTCATCGAAAATGATCTTTCAAAGCTCATAATCTTTGAAGCTATGTCTGCGAATGTATTTTCCACCTTGACACCGATTGGCAACCCCCAGAATATGTTTCTTTGGCATAAGATGGATATTTCCTTCTTTAGATTCATAACGGTAGCTTTTCCAGTGTTTTCCATAATGGCAGCTATATTGGTGATTTTTACATGTGTATTATTTTCAAGAAAGGAGATAGTTTTAAGGGAAGATGCAGATGAAGATATCGTTGTGGATAAGAAGCTTTTCTTATTTTCATCGGTGTCTTTGGCACTGTACATAATCATGCTGCAATTCAAGCTGAATTACGCTGCTTTCGTTATATTCCTTGTTTTATACATAATATTTTTCAAGGATATAGTTAAAAATGCGTATTGGACTCTGCCACTCATTTTTGTTGCGATATCACTGGATTTCCACACTTTAGCATCTTTGAAGCCTGTGAAAGATCTTTTATCCGCGATGATATCAAACTCACCAAGAAGAGTTTTTGCTGTATCCAGCATATCTTCACAATTGATCAGTAACGTGCCAGCAACTGTTCTTATCCTTAACTTTACGCACAGATTTAAAGATATCTTGTATGGGGTGAATGTTGGTGGAAATGGAACGGTTATATCTTCATTGGCTAATATCATTGCCATTGATCTTTCAAATGATAATAGTCTATGGATGAAATTTCACAAATATTCTCTTCCTTTCTTTTTGGTGTCTTTTTCTATCATCTGCGCTATCTACAAGTTTATCTGATTACTATATAAAGGCAGGCCATCATAGTGTAAAATTTAATGTAAAATAAACTATTAGAAAAGGAGAGAAAAGAATGAGAATTTCCAAGAAAAGCTTAAAAAACTTCTTTGAAAGTGAAGAATACACTCCAATGGTTCTTAAGAGAATATACAAGGAATTTGGTGCAAGGACGAAAGATAAAAGAAAAAAGCTTAGGCAAATAATAAAAGAACTTGAAGATGAAGGTTTCATATTTCGAGATGGTAGAGGTAGGTATAGAAGACTCAGTGATAACCTGAGAATTGGAACCATTGAATTTACAAGAAGCGGTGTTATAGCCTTTGTGTTCACCGATGATTATCAAGAAATAGCCGTTCCTGTTGAATTTGCCTCAACTGCTATGCATAAAGACAGGGTTGTCGTTGAGATAGTAGGAAAATGGAAAGATCTTCCAAAGGGAAAGGTAATAAAAATCCTTGAAAGAGGCCTTAAGAAGGTAGTGGGAGTTTTTGAGAAGAGAAGAATATACGGTTTTGTCATACCGGATGATCCTAAAATAAATTACGATTTCTATGTTGCTCCAGAATACATAAAGGATGCAAAACCGGGCCAAAAGGTTATAGCGAAGATATTAAAATACCCTTCCCCTGGAAGAAACCCAGAAGCAGAGATAGTTAAGGTTCTTGGAGATGTTGAGGATCCATCAGTTGATCTTCCAAGTGTGATAGTCAAACATGATCTTCCATGGCCGGGGGAGTTTCCGGAGGAAGTAATAGCGGAGGCGAACGCTGTTCCCGTAAAGATATCTAAAACACAGTACAAAAAGAGAAGGGATTTCAGGGATCAGATCATAGTTACCATCGATGGTGAGGATGCAAAGGATTTCGATGACGCTATTACGGTGAAGAAGCTGGAAAATGGTAATTATTTATTGGGTGTTCATATAGCCGATGTTTCTTATTATGTAAAAGAAGGCAGCAAGCTTGATGAGGAAGCATACAAAAGGGGAACCTCCGTTTACCTCATAGATACCGTAATTCCGATGCTTCCATTCAAGCTTTCCAATGGAGTTTGTTCGCTGGTCGAGAGGCAGGATAGGCTCGTTATGAGCGTTGAGATGGAGATAGATAGGAAAGGAAGGGTTGTAAAAAGCTGGATAGGAGAAGGAATAATAAAAAGCAAAAAGAGACTTACATATACACTGGTTAACAGACTATTTGAAGGTGATGCAAGGGCGAAGGAAGAAATTGGTGAAGAGATTTCAAATATGCTCTTCGATGCAAGAGAGCTCATGTACATCATAAGAGAGGCAAGGAGAAAGAGAGGAGCGATTATAGATATAAAAAGCGATGAAGTTAAGGTGATACTTGACGATGATGGAACGGTTAAAGATATAGTCCCAAGGCAAAGAGGAGAAGCTGAAGTTCTAATAGAAGAGTTCATGATAAAAGCCAACGAGACGGTTGCAGAGGTTTTTGAACATGCTGGGCTTCCCTTCATATATAGAGTTCACGAGCAACCAGACCCGGATGTAATAATGCAGCTGAAGAACTATTTGGCGGCTCTTGGAATAGAGGCAAAATTCTCTCAGAACATCCATCCGGGGATGCTTCAGAAGCTCCTTGAACAGGTTGGTGATCATCCGCTCCGTTCAAGTGTTGAGCGGCTACTTGTTCGCTCTATGAAAAGAGCGATGTACTCCGCCGTTAACATCGGCCATTTTGGTCTTGCATCTTACGCTTACACCCACTTTACATCACCGATAAGAAGGTATCCAGACCTCGTTGTCCACAGGCTTTTGAAGCTTTACATAAAGAAAGGTGGAGCGTTCTCGGAGGATCAGATAGAGAAGCTTTCAAAGGACCTTCCGGTAACGGCAAAGCACTGCAGCAGAAGAGAAAGAGTAGCAGATGAGGCAGAATGGGACCTTGTTGATATGAAAAAGGTCGAATACATATCTCGCTACATTGGCAAGGTATTCGATGTTGTTGTAACAAATGTCACCAAATTTGGACTTTTCGTAGAAATTCCAGAGAAGATGATAACAGGTTTAGTCCATGTTTCCACCATGGATGATTATTACTACTATGATGAAAAAACAAATGCTCTGATTGGAAAAAGAAAGGGCAAGGTCTATCGCCTTGGCGATCAGCTCAAAGCAAAAGTCGTCTCCGCAGACAAGGTTAGAATGCAAATAGATTTTGTCTTAGTCGAGGAAGAAAAAGAGAAAGAAGAGGAGTGAAAAACATCTTATTCAGTTTTGACTGCTATGGAACACTGATAGACTGGGAAGATGGTATATACAATGCACTGAAACCGGTGTTTAAACGCCACGGAATAGAAGTGGAAAGAGAGGAAATTTTAAAGCTTTACTCCCAAATCGAGCCTGAGCTTGAGAGAGAATACAAGCCTTACAAGGTTGTCTTAAAAATGGCTGCAGAAAGGATTTTCTATGCATACGGTGTTAATGTAGCGGATGAAGAAAAAGAAGTCTTGGTGCGTTCCATTTACACCTGGAAGCCCTTTAATGATGTAAAAGAAGCTCTTGTTGAAATAAAAAGATACGGAAAGATAGCGATAATATCCAACACTGATGAGGACATAATAAAGGCAAGTATAGAAAATATAGGGGTGCATTTCGATTTTGTAGTGACTGCAGAGAAGGTGAAAGCTTATAAGCCGTCTTTAAAGGTTTTTGAATTTGCTTATAAAATGTTTGGCGTTGATAAAAGCAAGTGGATACACGTGGGCCAGAGCGTCTTTCACGATATAATTCCGGCTAAGAAGTTTGGTTTAAAAACTGTTCTCATAAAAAGAAGGGGATTTGGCGCCACACCTGTAGTTGAAGAAAGTGCTGATTTTGAATTTCCAGACGTGAGAACTTTTTCCGAATATGTAGCGAAATCAGAGTTTATTTAGTTTTTATCCTTCTTTTTCTGGGATCTTTGCTTTTCTCTTTTCAATTTTTGGACACTTTTCGTGAGAAAGTTTGCTATAACACTTCTATCAAAAACTCTAAATATAGGTCTTCTGAATATCGCATAAGTTGTATCGACGAAGAACTTTCCCAGTGGAGTGTACCTTTTCACGCGTACTCTGGAGAGGAACGCAATCGCACTGAGTCTCAAAGTAGCCGCTATTATGAAGATAAACTGTGTGCCATAAAATTCAAATCCAAAGAGATTCGTGTGGATACCAGATACAGACTTTGAAACAACCCCTCCAAGTATCGAACCTATTAATGATCCTAAACTCGCTGCTACAGCATTAAGACCAAAGAACAACGGGTCAGAACTGAAAGACACCTCTAGGGGAAGAACCATCAATGCCAAGTTCATCATA
Organism: Thermotogaceae bacterium; assembly: GCA_027065235.1. Taxonomy (GTDB): domain Bacteria; phylum Thermotogota; class Thermotogae; order Thermotogales; family Thermotogaceae; genus JAGHBG01. The sequence continues at coordinate 11,083 of JAMOOR010000322.1, forward strand.
GGCCAAAATATACCCGTGGAAACAGCATCGACCCACAAGAGATATTTGTATGTGGTTCCGTTCATAAAGAACCACATATAGGAAATTCCAGCTATAAAGATTATAGAAGCTTCAGCCAGAGTTTTGTGACCAACGTCGTCAGATATTTTCTCCAATATATGGTAAGATATCATCGCAACGAATCCAGTTGTTATCGATAGATACGCTATAAAAGTGTAACTTACATGAAGGTTTTTGATAAGATGATATGTGTAATATGGCGCGGAGAACGATACAGCAATTCCCCAATAAAAACGGAAAATAAGATACTTCACGAAATTTTCATCTTTCAAAGCAACAGATATCGGCATCCCTGTGGCTGTTATCTTTACGGGAATATCTGGAATTTTTCTCATCATAAGAATAGAACCGGTGCTTCCCAAAGCAGAGAGAATAAGAACTATCTCAAATCCATAACTTAGATGGTCAACTATGACAGAGTAAAGGTAAGTTATAACTGATGTAGCAAGTGAAATGTAAAGACTTCTCCTTGCAAAAACCCTACCTCTTTCTTCATCAGGTATGAGATCTTTCATCCACGATGCCCACGCACTTCCAGCTATTGCGGCAAATATTTGGGAGATTGTGAGAAACAATATAAAAACGGAGGAAATAAGCTTATTTAGAACAAGAAAGATCACTAGGAGTGAGAAAGAATATCGGCTTATTCCGTTAAATATGTTGACCATCACACTCCTTCTACTGAAAAACCTCATTATCCATGATGAAGCTAATTGAAAGACTTGCATGTATACCGGTATCGATGCGGCTATTCCAAGCTGGAATTCATCCAATCTGAACTTTAAGGCAAGACCTGTGAAGATAGCTCCCTGGGTTAAAAGGATATAGAAAAGAGAGAAAACACCTTCAAGTATAAAATACCTCTCTACCTTCCTTTCCATACCAACGCCCTATGATATAACTTAACCGGCGAATATGGAATATGGAAGTTGCAAGGAATTTTACACAAAAAAGAGGGGGGTGTTCCCCCCTCTTCTTTCTACACACTATGTAGGAACATCATGCCCTCTTTTTGTTGAAGAAAGACAGTATCAGTGTAATTATTCCAAAAATCAAACCATTTGCCATACTTCCTCCCTTAGACCCGGTTATTCCAGGTATAAGCGCAGAGATGATCAACCATATTCCAATGATTAGAGTGACCCAGCCGATTCCTTTGCTTTCATCACTCTTTACTGTGACTATACCGACTATGAGGAAAATAAGCCCCACGATTAAGAAATCCGCTATGTTTGCACCTTTGTGAGAGACAATACCGGGAATCAGTGATGCGATGATAAGCCATATTGAAAAAATCAAAGTAACCCAACCTCTCCAACTCATCCATACCACCTCCTTGTAAATTTATCAAAGTCCCATGCAGCTAACGGCGTGATTAAGCCCCACACTAAGAGCTTCGATTATATGATTATCAGCAAGCGCATATCTCATGAATTTTCCTTTTCTTTTTTTCTTAACAAGTCTTAGATGCCTGAGAATCTTAAGCTGATGGGAAACTAAGGAACTGTCAACTCCAAGCTCTTCCGCTAATTTTCCAACGCACCTTTCACCTTCAATAAGCAGGAGGAGTATTTTTACCCGAGTAGGATCAGATAACACAGAAAAAAACTCTGTTATACCCCAAATTTTATCTTCGTGAGCTTCTATTGCTTCTTTTGAAGCAATATCATTTATGTCTAAAATCTCTTCATCTATATCCATTATTTCCTCTTCTCTTATTTTTTGCTCATACATGCTTTTCTACCTCCTATGAATGACTGAATATATATTCATATGTTTTATTATACACCATAAATATAATACGCAAAGAATTTTTTGACAAGCTAGTTATGAAATATAACTCCTAGCTATACGGGAGATATTGGCCAGTCGCTTTCCAATAACTTTCTTCTGCCTACACTAAAAACTCATACATGGAGCTATCATAAAATAAAGTGTATTTGATGAAATGTCAAATATACCTCACTAACTTGCGTGAATGATATTAAATTACGGTTTTGCAATATATGGACACCTTTAAACATCTGGTTTATAGTAACATAAGTGCATCAAATATGTGAGATTTTTACCATGTTTTTGGGAGGGATTTTAAGGTGAAACTACATGAATTTGTTGGAAAAAAGTTGCTCTCTGAAAGAGGAATATCAGTTCCGAAAAGTGTTCTTGTTAGAAGCTCTGAGGATATTTTGAAATTAAAATCAGATATAGAAAAACTTGGATTTCCTCAAGTTCTAAAGTCGCAGGTTCTTGTAGGTGGAAGAATGAAAAAAGGTGGTATTGCTTTTTCAGAATCTTTCGAAGAAACGTTATCTCTTTCAGAGTATCTTTTTAAAAAGCCTATATCTGGTGAACTTCCTTTTGGAATTTTGATAGAAGAAATGATAGAACACGAAAAAGAGTGGTATTTTTCCATCTCGATCAACCCCATTGAAAGGGAGATTATGTTTATTTTCTCAGAGATGGGTGGAATAGATATAGAGAAGGTGGCAAAAGAATCTCCAGAGAAAATCATAAAAGGAACCGAAAGAGATATTAACAAGCTTCCATCGACCTTTTCTGATGTTGCGGAAAAGCTTTTCAAAATTTTTAAAAAATATGATCTAACCCTTCTTGAAATCAACCCATTCACACCTGATAAAATGACAGCTCTTGATGCAGTTGTCCACATCGATGACAATGCACTGTTTAGGCAGAAATGGGCGCAAGAATTTGCCGAAAAGAAAAAGCCATATCATTTTGTAAAACTTGACGGAAATATAGGAGTTATCGGATGTGGTGCGGGTATAGTAATGGCCACTATGGATCTGATAAAAAGTCTTGGATGCAAGCCGGCAGATTTTCTTGACATAGGTGGCGGGGCATCAAAAGAAGTAACTATTTCTGCTTTGGAGGAGGTCAAAAAGCTTTCTCCTGTAGCAATCGCTTTGAACATATTCGGAGGTATAACAAAGGGTGACGAAGTTGCCAAAGCTATTGTTGAATTCCACAAAAATAATGATCTACCACTCTTTGTTAGAATAACCGGCACAAATGAAGATGAAGCAAGAAGAATATTGGAAGAGCACTCCATAAATGTATATGAAGACATGGAAAGATTGTGCAAAGAAGTAGTTAACTACGCAAAAGAGGTGAAAGCATGCTGACCGGAAATGAACGCGTTATGGTTCAGGGAATAACGGGAAAATACGGCAGATTTCATACTGAGAAGATGCTAAATTATGGCACGAAAATTTTGTGTGGCACTTCGAAAAATCTTTCAGAAAAGAATGTTCATGGTGTTCCTGTTTTTGAAAGTGTTAAAGAGTGCGTTGAGAAATATGGAGTTGATACAAGCATCGTCTTTGTTCCAGCACCCTATGCAAAGGAAGCAGTAATGGAAAGTCTTCAAAATGGTATAAAGAAAATAGTAATCATCACTGAGCACATACCTGTTCATGATACACTTGAATTCGTAAACTATGCAAAACAAGTGGGAGCAACCATTGTTGGACCAAACTGCCCTGGTGTGATCGTTCCGGGAAAGATCAAACTCGGTATAATGCCTGAAAAATACTTCAAGCAAGGCAGCGTGGCGATAATCTCAAGAAGCGGCACGCTGATGTACGAAATAGCAAGTTTTGTATCTCGTGCAAAAGGTATTAGCGTAGCAATCGGTCTTGGTGGTGATCCCATCATAGGAACCAATATGCATGAGGCTTTCAAGTTTTTAATGGGAAGAGGAATAAACGAAGTTGTAGTTATAGGTGAAATAGGTCCTGCATTTGAAGTTGATGGGATACGCAGAGCCATAGATGACGGTTTCAATGGCAAGATCACAGCGTTCTTTGCGGGAAGGTATGCACCAAAAGGAAAAAGGATGGGACATGCCGGTGCGATAGTAGAAGGTGAAACGGGAACGGTTCAATACAAAGAGATGGTTCTTGAAAAAATAGGAGTTATCATCTCGAAAACTCCTTCGCAGATAGCAGAGGTGATTGAAAAATGGTAAATGTATATTATCTCCCCTTCCGATTTTCAAGATACATTTACAGTAACAATTTCAAATACTACTTCAAATACTACAAATACTACTTTCCACTTGAAATCTCCCCAGCTTCCATTTAAAGCAGAGGATGTATATATCTATATTTCAAGAGGTAACTTGATTGTAGAAACAACACGACAAGTTAATGTTTTCATATTCTAAAAGTATCATAAATGTATGGTCGATTTCTAACGGCCAAACTATACTACTTGACAAAGCCAAAAAGTAATATATTATCGATATGTAAGGTAAAAAAAGGAGGTAAGACTATGACGACCAAAATTACTTCAAAGGGTCAGATTACTATACCAGCATTTATCAGAAAAAAACTTAAAACCTCCATCCTTGAAATATCTTTTGATGGAGAAAGGATAATATTGAAACCATTAAAAGAGCTTGGTGGAATCTTGAGTGAATACGCAATAAAAGGAAAATCCACAGAGGAAATCATGAAACTAGAAAAGGAGGCAGCATCTAGTGGCTTCACAAATAGTAATGATTGATGCAAATGTTGTTCTACGTTACCTCCTCAGAGACGACGAGAACCTTTATAAAACTGCAGAAAAATTCTTTAAAGATGTTTTGTTTGGAAGAAGAAAAGCTTTACTCAACCAGGCTGTTATAACAGAAATCGTATATGTTCTTCAAAAGCTTTATAAGGTGGAAAGAGGAAAGATAGCGGAAGTTCTAACTGAGCTTTTAAAGTCCAGAAATATTGTAGTGCAGGATAAAGACATTATAGAAAAATCATTCAATATTTACGCGTCTACGAATTTAGACTATGTAGATTGTCTGCTTTGCGCTTATTCGGAAAAATTTGAGGTATTAACATTTGACAAACGTTTAAAAAAGTGTGTTTCAAATGCTAATTCAGACGCTGATTGATAACAAAAAAGCCGGAGCTTTTGCTCCGGCTTCTTAAATCCCCGGGCACTACCTACTCTCGCACAGGGCTGCCCCCGTACTACCATCGGCTCGGTGCGGCTTAACGGCCGGGTTCGGAATGGGACCGGGTGTTTCCCGCACCGATATCCGCACCCGAGGAAACTCGCAGTGGCGCCAATGGGCGTCACTGGAAACTGCATGGGGGATTTCGGAGGTGAAGGCCTCGGCCGATTAGTACCGGTTGGCTCAATCCCTTACGGGACTTACACCACCGGCCTATCAAGGTCCTCTTCTCGAACCGGCCTTACTCCCTTAACGGGATGGGAGGCCTAATCTTGAGGCGCGCTTCCCGCTTAGATGCTTTCAGCGGTTATCGCTTAGGGGCGTAGCTACCCGGCGTATGCCACTGGCGTGACAGCCGGTACACTAGAGGCCCCCTCCTCCCGGTCCTCTCGTACAAGGGAGGACCCCTCTCAAGCCTCCTGCGCCCGCGGCAGATAGGGACCGACCTGTCTCACGACGGTCTGAACCCAGCTCACGTACCCCTTTAATGGGCGAACAGCCCAACCCTTGGGACCTGCTTCAGCCCCAGGATGGGATGAGCCGACATCGAGGTGCCGATCCTCGCCGTCGATGTGAACTCTCGGGCGAGACCAGCCTGTTATCCCCGGGGTAACTTTTATCCGTTGATCGACGGCCCTTCCACACGGAGCCGCCGGGTCACTAGGGCCGGCTTTCGCCTCTGCTCGACCTGTCGGTCTCGCAGTCAGGCCGGCTTCTGCCCTTGCACTCTACGGTGGATTTCCAACCCACCTGAGCCGACCTTCGCGCGCCTCCGTTACTCTTTAGGAGGCGACCGCCCCAGTCAAACTGCCCACCTGGCACTGTCCTCCCCCTGCTCTTCACAGGGGCGAGTTAGGACTCCGACACACCGAGGGTGGTATTCCACGGATGGCTCCACCGCCCCTGGCGAGGCGGCTTCACAGCCTCCCACCTATCCTATACACGGTGTGCCAAAGCCCAATACCAGGCTGCAGTAAAGCTCCACGGGGTCTTTCCGTCTAGCCGCGGGTACTGGGCATCTTCACCCAGACTGAAATTTCACCGGGTCCCTCGCCGAGACAGCGGCCCAGTCGTTACGCCATTCATGCAGGTCGGAACTTACCCGACAAGGAATTTCGCTACCTTAGGACCGTTCTTGTCTTGTTTTTTCACCTCTTTTGAGGCTATCCCTTCAAAGGGCCCTACGTCGCCGTAGGGAATGGACCATCTCATCACCCATGAGCCGGCGGCGCCATCCCCGATTAGGGGTCATGCTCATGTGGTGCCCGGCGTATGGCCTCTGAGGATCCCTCCCTGAGCTCTCCCAATGTTGTTGCTTCATACCTTCTCTTTCCGCCATCATTCATTTGGGCTCTAAGCGCCAGTATTTTTTCCAAACCTTCTTTTGTTAAATGCTCCTTATTCTGCATAAGCTCAACTATACTTCTAAATTTAGAAAAATCACGTTTCTTCTTAGCGGAAAGAAATTTAAATCTCTCAAAAAAAGGAATCACATTTTCAACGATGGATCGGAAGTTGTTCACCTCATAGTACCATATTCCATCTTTCCTTTGTCTCAAGCTGCCACACCTCAGATATCTCTTAAAAAGTGCAAGCACTACTTTATCCTTATTTGCGACATTGAAAGCAACAGACACTTTCCATTTAAGTTTGTAATCTTTCCTGGGTCTCAATGTTACTATGAAGCTACCCTCTCCATCAGCAAAACCTGCTAAGTAATAACCTATTTTCAAAGGTATTTTCTTAACATCAAGCAATCTATCACCACCGAAGTTATGGGAGAACCCAGCAAAGGTTTCCTGCGGGTTACCTGGCAAGGCTTCTTCCGCCTTACTCCGCGGGATTGTTACCATCCAATCCAAAAAGATGGTACCCGACGGCACTCCAGGCTTTCCCGCATATAGCCGGGTTTTTTACCGTAACTACAACGGTCGTTATAGTTACGGCCGCCGTTTACCGGGGCTTCGGTTCAGGGCTACGCTCCCGAAGGAGCCTCACCCCTCCCCTTAACCTTCCGGCACTGGGCAGGCGTCAGACCCTATACATCCTCTTTTCGAGTTTGCAGAGTCCTGTGTTTTTGGTAAACAGTCGCCAGGCCCTTGTCACTGCGACCGCCTCGGGCTCCCCTGGTTTCCGGGTTGCCCCTTCCCCCAGGTTCACCCTAACGCGGCACCCCTTCTCCCGAAGTTACGGGGCCAATTTGCCGAGTTCCTTGGCGAGGGTTATCCCGCTCCCCTGAGCCTTCTCAGCCCGCCCACCTGTGTCGGTTTGCGGAACGGTCACCTACGAGCTCAAGCGGCATGCGAGGCTTTTCTTGGCAGTGTGGCGTCAGCGCCGTTGGTCCCCGAAAGGACCTCCCCATCACGGCTCAGCCTCCGGGGGCGGATTTGCCTACCCCCATCATCGGCCTAACCGCTTGGAAGGACATACCACTTGTCCTCGGCGCCTAGCCTCCTGCGTCACCCCTCATGCCTCGCCCGCAGGTGGCACGGGAATATTAACCCGTTTCCCTTCGGCTACCCCTTTCGGGTTCACCTTAGGGTACCGGCTAACCCTGGGCGGACGAACCTTCCCCAGGTACCCTTGGGCATACGGGGGGAGGGATTCTCACCCTCCTTTCGCGTACTCATGCCCGCATTCTCACTTCCGCCTCGTCCAGCGGCCCTCGCGGGTCCGCCTTCACCCTACAGCGGAACGCTCCCCTACCGCCAGCGCAAAGCGCTGACCCGTGGCTTCGGGAGGTGGCTTAAGCCCCGTTACATTTTCGGTGCGATGAGCCTCGGCTGGTGAGCTGTTACGCACTCTTTAAATGATGGCTGCTTCTAAGCCAACATCCCAGCTGTCTTAGGCTCATCACTCCCTTTCCCACTTAGCCACCGTTCCGGGCCCTTAGCCGACGGTCTGGGTTGTTCCCCTCTCGTCCACGGAGCTTATCCCCCGTGGGCTGTCTCCCGGGCTTTGTGTAGCGGGATTCGGAGTTTGACAGGGTTCGGAGGTTACCCCCCTAGCCCTATCAGTGCTCTACCCCCGCTACAGACCACCCGAGGCCGTACCTCAATACGTTTCGGGGAGAACCAGCTATCACCGGGTTCGGTTAGCTTTTCACTCCTACCCCCAGGTCATCCGAGGACTTTTCACTGTCCACCGGTTCGGGCCTCCAGCGGGTTTTACCCCGCCTTCACCCTGCCCAGGGGTAGCTCACCCGGCTTCGGGTCTACCGCCTGTGACTCGCGCCCTATTCGGACTCGCTTTCGCTACGGCTCCGCCTTTCTCGGCTTAACCTCGCCACAGACGGTAACTCGCGGGCTCATTAATCAAAAGGCACACGGTCACTCCTCGTTGGAGCTCCCGCTTCTTGTAGGCACACGGTTTCAGGTCCTCTTTCACTCCCCTTCCGGGGTGCTTTTCACCTTTCCCTCACGGTACTGGTGCACTATCGGACGGCAGGTAGTATTTAGCCTTGGAGGGTGGTCCCCCCAGATTCCCACGGGATTCCACGTGTCCCGTGGTACTCGGGAGCACGGCCCCAGGAGTCCCCTCCCTTTCGCCTACGGGGCTGTCACCCTCTCTGGCCCGGCTTCCCAACCGGTTCGGCTAGAGAGGGGATTTGTAACTCCTTGGGGAGTCCAGGGCCTCCCCCAGCCGTGTCCCACGACCCCGATGCAGCAACGCCCCTGGGCTTCTACACTGCATCGGTTTAGGCTCCTCCCCGTTCGCTCGCCGCTACTAAGGGAATCTCGGTTGATTTCTTTTCCTCCGGGTACTGAGATGTTTCACTTCCCCGGGTGTCGCTCCGCCATTGGCGGTGAGTAGCCTCAACAGCTACCCAGGTTTCCCCATTCGGGCATCCTGGGATCACAGCCTGCTTGCGGCTCCCCCAGGCTTATCGCAGCTTGCCACGCCCTTCGTCGCCTCCTGCCGCCAAGGCATCCACCGTGTGCCCTTATTACCTTCACCTCCTACTTTCCCCCATGCAGTTTTCAATGACCCCATCGCACCTCTTGGTGGAGACGAGGGGATTCGAACCCCTGGCCTCCTGCTTGCAAAGCAGGCGCTCTCCCAGCTGAGCTACGTCCCCACCAGTGGTGGGCTCGGGTGGACTCGAACCACCGACCTCCCGCTTATCAGGCGGGCGCTCTAACCGACTGAGCCACGAGCCCCCGAGCCATTCAAAAGTGGATAGCAGGTCCTCCTATTGATCTCCCTAGAAAGGAGGTGATCCAGCCGCACCTTCCGGTACGGCTACCTTGTTACGACTTCGCCCCCCTCACCAGGTTCTCCCTCGGCATCCCCCCTCCCTTTCGGGTTGGGGCAGATGCCTTCGGGAGCCCCCAGCTCGGGTGGCGTGACGGGCGGTGTGTACAAGGCCCGGGAACGTATTCACCGCGGCATGGCTGATCCGCGATTACTAGCGATTCCGGCTTCATGCAGGCGGGTTGCAGCCTGCAATCCGAACTGGGGCAGGCTTTTTGGGATTAGCTTCCCCTCGCGGGGTCGCTACCCATTGTACCTGCCATTGTAGCGCGTGTGTCGCCCAGGGCATAAGGGGCACGAGTATCTGACGTCATCCCCTCCTTCCTCCGGCTCGTCGCCGGCAGTCCCCTTAGAGTGCCCGGCCGAACCGCTGGCAACTAAGGGCAGGGGTTGCGCTCGTTGCGGGACTTAACCCAACACCTCACGGCACGAGCTGACGACGACCGTGCACCACCTGTGCCGGCTCCCCTCCACGAGGGAGGGGTCCCTCCCCTTTCGGGTCGGTACCACCGGCATGTCAAGCCCTGGTAAGGTTCTTGGCTTAGCATCCAATTAAACCACACGCTCCACCGCTTGTGCGGGCCCCCGTCAATTCCTTTGAGTTTCACCCTTGCGGGCGTACTCCCCAGGCGGTCCACTTAACGCGTTAGCTTCAGCACGGAGGGATAATTCCCCCCACACCTAGTGGACATCGTTTACGGCCAGGACTACCCGGGTATCTAATCCGGTTTGCTCCCCTGGCTTTCGGGCCTCAGCGTCAGGGACGCCCCAGGAGACCGGCTTCCCCACCGGCGTTCCTGCTGATATCTACGGATTTCACCCCTACACCAGCAGTTCCGTCTCCCTCTAGCGCCCTCAAGCCTGGTAGTTTCCGGCGCAGCCCCACGGTTAAGCCGTGGGATTTCACACCGGACACACCAGGCCGCCTACGCCCCCTTTACGCCCAGTGATTCCGGGTAACGCTCGCCCCCTACGTATTACCGCGGCTGCTGGCACGTAGTTAGCCGGGGCTTTCTAGCGGGGTACCGTCATCGATGGGGCATTTCCTCCCCATCTTATTCGCCCCCCGCCACAGCGGTTTACACCCCGAAGGGCTTCATCCCGCACGCGGCGTCGCTGGATCAGGGTTTCCCCCATTGTCCAAGATCCCCCACTGCTGCCTCCCGTAGGAGTGGGGCCCGTGTCTCAGTGCCCCTGTGGCCGGTCGCGCTCTCACGCCGGCTACCCGTCGTAGGCTTGGTGGGCCGTTACCCCGCCAACTACCTGATGGGCCGCGGGCCCCTCCTCCAGCGAAGCAAACGCTCCTTTCCTCCGCCTACTTGTGTAGACGGAGCGTATGGGGTATTAGCTGGGGTTTCCCCCAGTTATCCCCCTCTGGAGGGTAGGTTACCCACGTGTTACTCACCCGTCCGCCGCTGGTACTCCTCCCCGAAGGGAGTTTCCCCGCACGACTTGCATGTGTTAGGCACGCCGCCAGCGTTCACCCTGAGCCAGGATCAAACCCTCCATATAAACTTATATGAAAGGTATTGATCTTCTGGCTCACGCCACCTTAAAGGTGAAAACTTCGGAAGGACCTGCTATCCACTTTTCAATGACCCGGGATCAGTTGCTTTATCTAAAGTACGCATCTATTCCGTTCCTTTTTCAAAGCGCAGTTCGAATTTTAGAAGACCCAGTTCTGTTTGTCAAGACCCTTTTTTCGATTTCTTAAGAACCTCGTAAAAGTTCTCAAGAAAACCCCTTTCCGGACTAAATCCAATCCGGATAAAACTTTATAAACTAAAACTCAATGTTTTTTAGCTCTATACCTTCAAAAGACCTTCATTCAAATTGCTCAACTCACACAAGCCGGGGATAATAATACCATCATCAGCAAATCTGTCAATTAAGCGACAATGAAGGAACAGTTAACGAAATGTTACACACACGAACTTTTCACACTAACAAAACTCTAAAAAGGCGCTATTTAACTTCAATTTCTTCGAATATTTTTCTAAAAAGATCTCTACCATGACAGATTTTAACATTAACTTCCTTAATCATCCTGAAAGTTCTCTTTCCATTCTTCAAAACTTCCGCACTCAAGCACTCAGCTCCTTCACTACAAGCAATCTCCCTAAATCTTGCAAAATGCGTAACAAAAAACACGAAATTTCCAGAGTCTCTCAGAACATAAGTTATCTGCTTTGCTATTTCTGTTCCTTCAAGTTCATTAGTTGAACAAAAGTACAAGACTTTTTGACCCAAGCAAATTAACTATATCTTTCATCCTTTTCAATTCTTCCTCTAATTTCCCTCTTCGTAGCTTTTCGTCCTTCTCCTTCCTAAAATGTGAGAATATTCCATTAAAAACGGGAGATTCATATTTCTTCGCTATCCCAGAAAATTTGCTGAACATTATTTGAGCAAAATTCATTCTTCAAAACTTTTTCATTCCTTTATTAACAATAATTCATTTCAAAGCAGAATCTGCTAGCTCAAGAATCCAAATCATCAATATAATTCACGTTCTCTCCTATATAAACAAAAATAAATAAACCTTTAAGCTCTTTTACATTCTTTGCATTTATGATATAACATTACAGGCGCGCCGAAAACTCTTAAAGGAGGGATAGGCGTATGGAGATGGCAACCCTTCACGCGGAAATTAGAAAAGAGCTCGGGAAAAGACCTGTTAAGAGGTTAAGAAAAGCAGGATATATTCCTGCTGTTGTTTATGGCCCCGGGCAAGAACCTATATCAATCAAGCTTAAAAAATCCGAGGTCGAAAGAGTGTTTCACCACATCACAGAAACCACTCCTATCAACCTGAAAATCAAGACAGATGATAGAGAAAAAGAACTCAGAGTCTTCCTTAAGATGGTTCAAAGAGACAAAATCCATGATAGTATAGTTCACCTCGACTTCTATGTACCTATGAAGGGTCACAAGATGCACATCAACATTCCTGTTGAGTACAAAGGTAAACCAATAGGTGTAGAAAGAGGAGGACTCTTAGAAATACTTGTAGAAGAGCTCCCTGTTGAGATTGATCCTGATAAGATTATCGACAAGATAGAAGTTGACATTGAAAACCTCGGTCTTGGAGAAAGCCTTCACGTTAAAGATCTAGATCTTCCTGAAGGTGTCAAACCAATAATGGATGAAGAGGAAGTCCTCGCAGTTGTAATAGCTCCAAGAAGAGGAGTTGAGGAGGAGGAGGAAGAAGCGGAAGTAGTTGAAGAACAAGAAGAAGCTCAACCCGAAGTTATAAAGAAAGGAAAGGAGAAGGAAGAAGAGTAGTGATATCCCTGGTGGGGCTTGGAAATCCCGGCGCGCAGTATCTCTTCACCAGGCACAACGCAGGTTTTATGTTTGTAGATTATCTGCAAGATAAATGCGGATGCTCCCCTTGGCAAGGGGAGCGTCTTTATATGTACAGTCAATGCGATAATTTCATTCTTGTTAAACCTTTGACGTATATGAACCTAAGCGGAGAAGCCTTTCCATACTTTATGAGAAAATTCTATTTGAAAACTGATGATTTGGTTGTTGCCTACGACGACATATGGCTCCCTCTTGGAAAAATTAGAATCAGAAAAAGCGGTTCAGATGGAGGACACAACGGTATAAAATCTATTATAAATACCCTGCAAACAGAAAATTTCAAAAGGATAAGAATTGGAATTGGGCCTAAGCCACCTGGAATGCGTCTGGCAGAATTTGTTTTAAGTGAGTTTTCCGACGAAGAACTAGCCAAATTATATAAAGTTATTACTATGGCAAAAGAGGCTTTTGAGGTTATAATAAAGGAAGGAATAGATAAAGCCATGAGCATTTACAATTCCAAAGAGGTGGAGTAGTATGAAATGCCAAAAATGTGGAAAAGATGCGGAATTTGTATATAGATTCGACTCAGATGGTCTGCCAAAAACTGTGGCATATTGTAGAAAATGTCTTAAAAGCGTACTAAAAGAAGGCAATGAAATATCTTTAGCTGGCCTGAGAATGCTGGTTGCACATGCAACCATAGTACAGGAAGCGTCCATAACAAGACGTCTTGAAATAGGTGGAAACTACACTGATGTATTCATAAGAATGCCTGTAGCAGTTCTGAGAATCCTCTTTAAGAAAGATAGAGAAACGGATAGAAGAGTAACAAAAGAAATTTATGAAAGGCATATGTATCTGTTAAAAAGAAGACTCGACAAGGCTGTAGAAAGTGAAGATTATAAAAAAGCCAGTGAAATTAAAGAAGAAATCCAGAAAATTCAGCATATGATGAACAACATATAAATTATGGGGTTACCTCTTCTAGAGTAGGCAGAGTCTTTGCAGTGCCACGCGGGATGCTATCGCAAAGTGTGTAAAAGCGCATGGAAAATTATCAAAAAGTTTCTACTTCATTTTCCACAGATTTTAGCCCAAGTATCTCTCTGCATCCATCTTTCCTTATCCCTGCTACTATAAACGGAGCTATACCAAGGAAAGGCTTATGAAGTATCACGAATTATAACGGTGTGTCTGTAGGAATGTTCCCGTTATACGCAAAAGAGCTTGAGTTCAGGTATAATAATCGAGGCAGGGATTTGAAGAACTTGCAAAATTACTCAGGGTGGATTATATTGGACAATCGCCTTTAACGCGCTATTAACCAACATAAAATGGCTCCGGCGGGAGGACTCGAACCTCCAGCCACCCGGTTAACAGCCGGGCGCTCTACCGATTGAGCTACGCCGGAACCTCGATTGCATAATTTATCATAGTTGGATTTTTATGTCAACGATTTAAACGTTTTTAACTTGTAATTTCCATAAAATACTTTCCTTTTGTTCTATTTTACCCTTCATACATATAAATCCACAAACTCTTGCTTTTCCACATCAACTATCCCATTGTTGGTTATCTTGAGCTTTGGTATAACCGCAAGCTGGATGAAGTAAACGGCCATTAAAAGTTCCTTATTCGTTCCAAGCTCTGCGAGGGTGTTATCCAACTTTCTTATCTTCTCGACAACTTCTTCCAAAGGTTCGTTGGACATTAAACCAGCTATTGGAAGAGGAACTGAAGCAATTACTTTTCCATCAACTACGACAACTATTCCTCCGTTCATTCTTTCAACTTCTTTCGCAGCTGCTACAATATCCTCATCGTTTGTTCCAATGGAGAAAACATTGTGCGAATCATGACCTATGCTTCCTGCAACTGCACCCTTCTTCAACTTAAAGCCGTTTACAAAACCCACAGAGAAGTTAGTCCCGGTGTGCCTGTCAAAAACCACTATCTTTAATATATCTCTTTCCACATCTGAAACTACCAAACCATCTTTTACAGTAGGTTCAACCACTAAATGATCGGTAAGAAGACTCTTTTCGTATATCTTTATAACTCTGATTTTCCTTCCTTTATCTTTGACCTTGATATCCTCTTTTGAAAACTCTGGTAGTTTCACCTTTCCAACTATGTCAGGTATATCCGCAATTTTTCCCTTCAGATTTCCAATAAATTTACCATCTTTCACAACAACCTTTCCATCTTTAATAACCATGTTTATTTTGAAATCTTCAAGATTCTCAAGTATCACAAGATCTGCTTTGTATCCCGGCGCAACTGCTCCCATACTTCTAAGGTTAAAGTATCTTGCTGTGTTTATCGTTGCCATCCTTATAGCGGTTATCGGATCGACGCCATGTTTAACGGCCTTTCTTATGTTAAAGTCAATATGACCTTCCTCTACTATATCAAGTGCGTCTTTATCATCGGTGCAGAATGAGAAAAAGTATTGGTTCTTATCGTTCACCACTCCTATAAGTGCATCCAAATCTCTTGCCGTTGTTCCTTCCCTTATAAAAACCTGCATGCCTCTTCTTACTTTCTCAAGAGCTTCTTCCGCCCTTGTGCATTCATGATCCGATCTTATGAAAGCACTTATGTAGGCGTTAAGAGCTTTTCCAGAGAGACCCGGAGCGTGTCCATCTATCTTTCTATATTTGTGCCTCAAGACCTCTATTTTGGTAATGATTTCGTTGTCCAAGTTTAAAACGGCGGGAAAGTCCATAACTTCTCCAAGAGCAATAATTCTTTTTGGATACTTTTCAACGAAGTTTATTATGTCCTCAGGTCCGATCTTTGCACCTGATGTTTCAAAATGAGAAGCGGGAACAGCTGAAGGCATGGCTATGTAAACATTAAGCGGTATCCCCTCTGTAGCCTCTATCATATACTCTATTCCATCAAGTCCAAGAACATTTCCAATTTCATGGGGATCAGCTATAACAGTTGCCGTTCCATGCATCAAAGCTGCCTTTGCAAATTGAGTTGGAGAAAGCATCGTGCTTTCTATATGTATATGCGCATCTATGAGCCCTGGAACAACATACATCCCTTTAAGGTCAAGGACTTCTTCTCCTTCTTCGTAATCTCCAACACCTGCTATTCTTTTTCTGTAAACGGCAATATTAGCTTCCTCTATCTCACCAGTGAAAACATTTACTATCTTTGTATTCTTTATCAGAAGATGCGCAGGCTTTTGGCCCAAAGCGTAAGGTATTATCTCTTTTATCCTCATAATTTTTCCCTCCTTTGCTCTTTAACTGTTGCATGAAATTTTACCAGATAAGGGCTTGTGTAATAAAATTTAATGGGGTGATAAGGTGAAAGTTTCTATAATCATGGCATTGCTCCTAGTTTCAGTAGTTGTTCTTTCAAAAACACTTATAGGAGTAGCGGAAAACTGGCCCCCTTTTGAATACTATACAGAGGTTGGAGGTAAGTACATCGAAACGGGCCGTGATCTTTTGATTCTAAAAGCTGTACTAAAGAGAATGGGATATGACCTGAAAGTAATGTGGCTTCCTTGGGTCAGATGCCTTGAAATGATAAAAACGAAAAAAGCTGATATTATCCTAAGTACGGCAAAAACTGAAGAAAGAATGAAATATCTCTACTTTCCAGATGAACCTGTATCGGTTATGACAAACGTGTTTTTCTTTTTGAAGGATAGAAAAATAAAATTCGATAAACCAGATGACATAAAGGGGCTAACTGTTGCATACATTGAAGCTTACTATTATGAAGACGAGTTGAAAAAGCTTCCTGTAAAGCTTGAGAGAGTTTACGATCTTGATAGTGCCTTCAGAATGCTTCTAAAGGGTAGGGTTGATCTTGTTATTGACGATGTAAATGTCGGACTTTTTAGAGCAAGACAGCTTGGAATCATAGATAAAATCGATTACATTAAAAAACCTGTTACAAAAGTGGTTCCCCTTTATATGGCTTTTGCTAAAAAACCTGGATACGATAAACTCGCAGAAGAATTTTCTGAAGAGCTGAAAAAATTCAAAAAAACAGAAGAGTACTTTAAAATCATAAAGAATTATGGTCTAATAAAGCTTGATGATATGACTCTTGAAAAGTAAATACTTTTGTAGAGAACCGCGGGGGAGCTCCTTTATGGGGGCTGAGAGGAGGGGCGCAATCCCTCGACCCTTCGAACCTGATCCGGGTAATACCGGCGCAGGGAAGCGGACTATTGTCCCCCGCTTTTATGCGGGGAAAAATTTTTATATAGGGAGGTGCAGCTATGAGGAGGATACTTATACTAACGGTTTTATTGGCAGTTATTTTGGTGTATTCTGGACAGCTTGTCGTTTATACTTATGACAGCATGACCGCAGGCCTTGCAAAGAAGATAGAAACCATATTTGAAAAAAAGTACGGCATAGATGTAAAGTTCGTTTCCTTTGGAGACGCCGGAAATATTATCTCTCGTATCCTTCTTGAAGGAAAGAGGACGCAAGCCGATGTCATACTTGGACTTGACCAAAACCTCCTTTTGAAAGCAGTTGAAAAAGGCATTCTCTTTCCATACAAGCCAAAGAATGTTTCAAAGGTGAGAAAGGAGCTTCTGTATAAAGGTGACTTTTATGCGGTTCCTTTTGACTATGGAGCAATAGCCGTTGTTTACAATACAGAAACCGTTAAAAATCCTCCAAAGAGTTTTGAGGACCTTTTAAAACCTGAATATAGAAGAAAAATCGTTGTGGAAGATCCAAGGACATCAAGCACAGGTCTTGCGTTCCTTCTATGGACGATTGCCGTATATGGAGATAGCTTTAAAGATTATTGGAAAAAGCTAAAAGATAACTTGCTAACCGTAACAGCGGGATGGGATGAGGCTTTTGAGATGCTTGAGAGCGGTGAAGCTGATATGATGGTTAGTTACCTAACAGACTCAGCTTACAGCCATTACTACTATGGCACAGGAAAGTACATGCCCACTGTCTTCAAAGAAGGGATGTTCGCACAGGTTGAATATGTAGGAATTTGTAGGTTCACTGATGATCTTGATGCAGCTAAAAAATTTATTGATTTCATGTTATCTGATGAGGTCCAGAAATTGATTCCGTTGAATCAATGGATGCTTCCTGTTGTCAATGTCGATCTTCCAGAAGTCTTTGAAAAATACGTTCCAAAAGTGGAAAAGTATGTAACGATAGATCCGAAAAAGGTGGAAAAGAACATGGAAGGGTGGCTTAAGGAGTGGGAAAAGATAATGATCGGGTATTGATGGGGCTTTTTGCCCCTCTTTTTTATTTCTTTTTGTTTTTAATTCTCCCCATATCCTTCCTTGTGGCTAAATTTTCCATAGCCGATGTTTTTCAGGTTGCCTTTGAGTACAAAAAGCTTATAGTTTACAACATCTTTCAAGCCATTTTGTCAGCAAGTTTGGCAACTTTCATCGGTGTTTTAATCTCATATTATCTTTCAAGAAAGAACATAAGAGGCGTTCTAAGAAATCTTATTCATGTAACCGCCAAAATCTCTTTCGTTGTTCCGGGAGTTTCTATGGCAATCGGTTTTTACCTTTTGCTTGGCAGAAATGGACTTATAAACGAATTTTTAGGTCTTTTTGGACTTCATGTTGACATACTCTATACTTTCTTAGCAGTCATTTTAGGTCATGCTTTCTACAACATACCGGTATCTGTCTACGTAGTTGGAAGCGTATGGGAGAGACTTGACGGAAATTTAATAGAAGCGTCCTATGTCGATGGCTGCAGAGATCTTCAGACATTTTTCAAGGTAGAATTGCCGCTTCTTCTGCCATCCATAATTTCTTCTTTTCTGCTAGCATTTATTTACTCTTTTACATCATTTGCAGTCGTTCTAATAATCGGTGGTCCAAAGTACTCCACCCTTGAGGTTGTTATATACATGTACCTTAAAAATCTTCTCAACTTTAAAGTAGCTTTGGCGCTCACCTTTGTGCAGCTTTTTATAATCGCTTCCGCCGCTACCGTATCATCTTACCTCATGAAAGGCAACGTTCCCTTTGGAGAACCGAAAAGAAAAAAAGCTTCTGCTTTTGACTATACAATTCTTTTCTTTCTTATTTCATTCGTTCTTTTACCGCTTGCCCTTTCTCTTATTTCTGGATTTTTAAACAAAGGTGCTAACAAAAGCGTGCATGAGCTAATAGAAATGGGATTAAACTTCATCGGTGTTCCATTTTGGAAAATAATTACAACTTCTTTATCAATTGCAGCGCTGGCGGCTTTTATATCAACGGCTGTTGGAACTATAACTTCAAGAATGTCTTCAAAAGGGTATAGGATTTTACGGCTCTTTCCCTTTATACCAACGGCTTTTTCAACTGTGACATTGGCGTTTGGCTATCTAATGATATCTTTAAAGTTCAACATATCATCGGCTTATCTTTTACCTTTTCTGCATTCGCTTTTGTCGATTCCCCTTGTTCACGGAATCATCGAAATGGGTTGGAGGAATGTGGATAGATCGATAGAAGAGGCTGCAATGATGGACGGATCAGGATTTTGGACTATGCTTTTTAAAATCCATCTTCCCCTTTTGAAAAGTTTTTTGATAAGAGCCTTTACATTTTCAATGGCAATATCTTTAAGTGATCTTTCAGGAGTTTTGGTTTTATCAAACGAGTCGATATTTACATTATCAAAAGTCATATACCGTTTAATGAGTTCAAGACACGTTCCCGAAGCAAAGGTATTCAATACCATGCTTCTTCTCATAGTTATGTTTATTTACTATATTGGTGAAATGAAAACTCAGAACGAGTGATTTTTTAATTTAAGACCTACATTGTGGCATAATTTTATGTGTGAAATTAACAACAGCTTCTTAGGAGGTGGGGAATATGGCAATTAGAGTACATGTTAACGATCCTTTGGATGATGAGGCGATGGAACTTCTGAGGTCTAAACCGGAACTTGAGGTTACGGCTGAGCATTACGACAAAGACAAGCTTAAAGAGATTATGCCAGAAGTAGAGGTTTTAGTTGTGAGAAGCGCAACGAAAGTTACAGCCGATGTTATAGAAGCTGGTGAAAAACTTAAGATAATCGCAAGGGCGGGAGTAGGACTTGACAACATAGATCTTGAAAAGGCAAAGGAAAAAGGGATAACAGTTCTTAACACACCAGCTGCAAGCTCCATCTCCGTTGCGGAACTTACAATCGGAATGATGTTTGCACTGTCAAGGCACATTGCAAGGGGAACAATGGACCTTAAGGAAGGGAACTGGACAAAAAAGCAGCTTAAAGGAGTAGAGCTTACAGGAAAAACTCTTGGAATAATAGGTTTGGGAAGAATTGGAAGGGAAGTTGCAAAAAGAGCCCTTGGGCTTGGAATGAAGGTAATTGGTTATGATCCATATGTTAAAGAGATAGACATTGATGTAGAAATTGTAGGGCTTGATGAACTTTACAAAAGAGCAGATTACATTACCGTACATGTTCCACTGATCCCAGAAACCAAACATCTCATAAACAAAGAAGCTATAGATAAGATGAAAAAAGGAGTCTTCATCCTTAACTGTGCAAGAGGTGGAGTCGTAGATGAAAAGGCACTCCTCGACGCACTAAAAGAAGGAAAAGTTGCAGGAGCTGGCCTTGATGTCTTTGAAACAGAACCGCCAACGAGCGATGTGGAAAAAGAACTTCTATCCCTACCAAACATAGTAGCTACTCCCCACATAGGCGCGTCAACGAAAGAAGCTCAAAAAAGGGTTGGAAAGGAAATCGTCCAAAAGATATTCGAAGCATTGGGCGTTTAAAAATAGATGCTGTCATAAAGCATTAGCCCCCATACGGGGGCTTTTTTAGCAACATTTTTTAACTTATATTTTCATAATCTTTTTAAAAGGAGCTGTAGAAATGTTTAAATTATTATCACGTCTATGGAAAAGGCTTTTATATTCGATTTCCCATTCTGATACCTGGGGAATAATACTCTTTATAACGATAATAGTTGCTATTGTAATATTTGGTGCATGGCTTTATGGGTTTGTCTTTGTCCTGATCTTGAAGATACTCGGATTCGAACCAGCC